>NZ_CDSBKO010000043.1:0-54215 GCF_977115655.1 Aquimarina sp. | reverse complement strand
GAACTACTGCCAGGATATCAAGAAAAAATCACAACGTAGTTGCTCGGAGGCTTACGTTTATTTTGGTATTTTTTTTGTTCTATTCAAATCGAAATCAATTAAGATTTCAAATTTGAAATAATGTTTAATTTAAATTTTTTAATTATGAGCAATTTAGCAACTGTTCCTAAAAAAGGAAGTTTAGTGAACAGCAATTCAAATCAAAACTTCCCAACTTTGTCTAATTGGTTAGATGACATTTTTAATAGAGACCTACCATCAGTATTTACTTCAAATTTCAATACTGGTATTACTTTACCAAAAGTAAATATTAAGGAAACTGCTGACGCTTTTATAGTAGAAATGGCTGTTCCTGGTTTAAAAAAATCAGATTTCCATCTTGACCTCGATAATCAAGTATTATCGATTTCTACAGAAACGAAGGAAGAAAATGAACACAAGGAAGAAAACTATACTCGTAGAGAGTTTGGTTACTCTTCGTTCAAAAGAACCTTTAATTTACCAGAAAGTGTAAATGATGAAAAAATTAATGCAAAGTATGAAAATGGTATTCTAAATATTCTTTTACCAAAAAAAGAAGAGGCTAAACAAAAGCCTGCTAGAAGCATTAAGATTTCATAACTGTTTCACTAAGTTTTAGAGTAAAATATTGAGAAGGATGCTGGTTTTTCAGCATCCTCTTAATAATAAGTTTAACTTAAAATCTAAAGTGATGAAAAAGTATATTTTATTGTTTATGGTCGGCTTGTTAAGTGTTAGTTGCAAAGGACAAGAAAATGAAACTAAAAAAAATGAAAAAGAAGAAAATAAGACTAACATAGTTGAAGTGCCTAAAGGCACTTGGAAAGTTGATAAAGAATTTGACGAAAATGGAAATTTAATAAGATATGATAGTATTTATTCTTGGTCTTCCAACAGTAAATACGATAATCTATCTTCTTTTGATAGAGATAGTTTGATGCAATCTTTTAAATCAAGGTTTTTTACAAATTTTTCAAGGTTTGAAAATGAAGGATTTGAAGATGTTTTTTCTCAAGATTCCCTTTTTAGCAAACGTTTTTTTAATGATGATTTTTTTGAAAGTCCTTTTGGAAAGGATTTTATGGATATTGATAAAATAAGGCAACAAATGATTGAAAGACAAAAGAAGTTTTTAGAAAAATATCAGTCCGAATTTATTAAACCTGAAGACGAAAACTAAATTGTTTTCGTCTTTTTTCTTTTGTGTTCAGCCGTTTCTCTCGCATTACACACAACAATAAAGTATGTGTACTGGTACACATATATTTCTTATGTGAGTAGCTAATTTAGTAAATCTTTTAAGTTTTTATACCATTTCGGATTTAAAATTTCTCATAAAATAATTTTGTATAGATTTCGTATGCAGTAATTGATTTTATTAGTTCAGGATTAAGCTGATGTACTAATTGGGTTATCTTTTGTTGTAATTGTTGAGTTGAAGAGAACATTTTCATTGCTGTTCTATCTTTCATCCATTGCCATACTTTTTCAGCAGGGTTAAGCTCAGGGGTATATGGTGGTATTCTTATGAGCTTTACATTTTCAGGGATTTGAATATTCTGACAAGCATGGAACCCTGCATTATCCATGATTATTATTTTAAGTTCTTTGGGGTTTTGTTTAGAAAAATCTTCAAGGAATTTTTCGAAAATATCATTTGATACCAAAGGAGTTTCCCAATAAAATGCATCTCCTGTTATTGGAGAAAAACACCCCCATAACCAAAGCCACTTATAACTGTGTTGATAGTTGCATACAGGTTGGATCCCTTTAGATATTAACACACGTTTTTGTTTGGTCATTAGTCCAAAACGGGATTCGTCCTGAAAATAAAGGTTCACACTAGTGTATTTATTTTTATCAAGACTGGTTCTAATTTCATCGAGCGTATTGGGTAGTTTTTTTAAAGGCTTCAATAGCCTGCGGATCTTTTTTGTAGTGTGATTTTCTGGCAACTTTTAGCCGGCTTTTCAGATGATTACGGCAATGAGTGTAAAGAGTCTTGTATTTTACCTCTTCCCCATAAGTAGACCTTACCCAATCCAATAATTCAACATAGCTGGTAATGTTGGTATCGGGTTGAGAAAGCTTTTCCTTAATACCATGCTTAATCTCAGAGGATAGCACTGGAGTGTTATTGCCTCCACTAGTAACTTTGATCAATCCAACCAATCCTTGAGATTCATAGGTCTTAAGCCAGTTATAGACCGTTCTACGATCATATTTTAACTTCTTAGAAATGTCACGGGTATAGACAACTTTTCCTTCTTTAATCAATAATAGAGCTTTTACACGGCTACGCTTCAAAATGGTAGGTTGTTTAGCTAGAGAAGACTTCAGCTCTTTAATACTTTCACTAACTGTGAGATTGATATGTTTGGCCATACCTAAAAATACAACTTATTTGAGAAAATTCAAAAAAGAAATGATATTAAACTTTTTTATAGCGGCATGAGTATAAATTTCAGTTGTTTTATTGGAATTGTGTACTAATAAAACTTGAATGTATCGTAAATCTACTCCTTCCTCTAATAGATGTGTAGCAAAACTATCTTCTTTCTTCTATAAAAACATGTAGAAAAGCAGCCCCGTTTTCATAATCCCATTTCACTTCTTCTATTTGCCAGCCTATCACATTTTCGATCCATTCAAACACATTCCGATCTTCATTTTTATAGGTAAAAGTTTCGTTGGGGTTGTAATTGTCCCGTATAAACTTGGCAATATTGATAGCTTCCCCTTTTCTGGGAAACCCTTCTGTTTCCCTCCAATCCATAGTCAGGTGTCGTTGCCCTTCCTCATAAAATTTTGTTTTCCCCCAAGTAATACTAAAATTCACTTTCATTTTGTTTTGATTTTTGTTTTCCATTAATTTTTAATTCCCTGTAGAACAGTACTCCAGAACCTTTAAAACAGTTCTGTTTTTTGCTCATTTTATAATTCCAAATCTCTATTTATCATTATCGTTAGTCGTTTGTAGTCATTTGTACACGATTATTAAGATGCTCTCCAATACCTTTACGGGCTATTTATTGCAAACAAATAAAATCAAGCGTATCGGTATTTTATAACTATTCTTTTATCAAGAAATGGCAAGGAACATTTCTTGACAAAAAGTGTATAGTAGTCCAGATAAACAGCATATTATTTCTGATCACGATTTTTAATAAAAGTTGTTTGTTAAAAAAATGATGGGGTAGGAAGTGTAAATTTATAAGGAATAGGGGGTAAATAAAAAGTAAAATTTATTGCTTTTCATGAAAAGTTATATTGTTTTTCATGAAAAGTGATAAATCAATACGAGTAAAAATGTTATTTTTTTAAAATGTTATGTTAATTTAAGTTAATTGCTGAAACGATACGTGTAGAAGGTTGTTATTTTAGTGTTGTTAATCCAACTATTTTAGGAACAACATTTAAGAATAACTATTTTCATCATCAAATAAGGCACACCAAATGAAATGTACCAGTACTTTAAAAAAGACATGTCCATATAAAAACACCATAGAGTTTTCTCCCCATTATTTATTACTACCACTTTTCCTTGGTTCGTACAATCTTTAGAAAAGAGGTTACCTGCGTTGATTCCTAATTAAGAGGATAAAGAACCCTACCCAATACTTCAACGAGGTTACTAAAATAATACAATTGTCCTACCCTGTATTATATAACCACAACGTATTCTGTATCTATAGTTTTTCTATTTAAAAGAAATTAAATGTTTGGCACACAAATGCATTGGATTACTTTTGTAATCCTTATTGGACAAGTACTGGTTTTATTTGCGCAATTATTATTTTATTTATCCAGACCAAATGATCGATCCAGACTGCGCTTTTTAATCCTTATTGCAACTTTTGTACTCCACAATGTACTTGCAGGATTATTACCAGATCCAAACATCCCCTTATCGATCTTTATTCAAAACATTCTGACCTATGGCGGAGGGATTGTTGCTGCCATATATTTAATATATTACATTTATGTAGAATTCCGAATCTTTCCTTTCAAATTTCTAAGGGCAAAGCCCCTAAGCTATATTATGGGGGTTTCTTTTTTAGTCTCTTTTATAATTCCGTACTACTTTTCTGAAGACCTGCAATTTTCCAAAAGGATATTTTTAAGTATTGCTTTGCTTTTATCCCTGATCTTTCTTGTTCATTTAGGATCTGTTTTGCTGCAACTATTTAAAAAGAAAGAGAAAAAGAGATCGAAATATTTCAAACACAGGGTTATCGCAGGTTTTCTGGGATTACTTTCGATAACGGCTATGATTATAACGGTCATCCTGGGGGATTATCAGGGGGTACAGCAATCCATAATGAATTTTGGACTAACTGCAATTATCACTACGCACATCCTTGAATTTATTACGCACAGACGGGAAGAAGCTCTGGTACTGAAAAAACTTCAAGAAAAAGAGGAAAGTGTGCAAATTCAATTAGCCAAGGAATTTGTTGAAGATGTTCTTCTTAAATTTGAAAAATTTGAACAGGATAAACAATACCTTGTTAGGAAAATAACCCTGTTTTCCCTTGCAAAGAATTGGAACACAAATTCTAAATATCTTTCCCAAATTGTAAATACCAGAAAGGGCAAATCATTTACACAATATATAAATGATCTTAGAATAGACCACTTTAAAGAACGGTTACGGACAGACGAAAAGTTTAGGAAATACACGTTAATTGCAATTGCCAATGAACTTGGGTTTTCTTCCCCCCAAGTCTTTGCACGTGCATTCTACAAGAAAGAACAGATAAAATTGAATGATTATTTAAAAAAAAATTAAGAGCAATCGGGATAATTGCTCTTAAGTACTCGAATGGAAAAGTATAATTTAATTGTATTAGATAAAAATTTGTCTGAATAAATTTGAATCATACTAAACCACATTATTTTACTGGTCTAAAACTACGCTTATTTCAAATTTCAAAAAAAACCTTGCTGAAGTTGATTTGGTAGCGATTGCCTCTTTTTTAAGCCATATCATGCATTTATACCAATCAAATAAACCTCTGTAAGGGGAGCTTTTAAAAAACCTATAATCTAAATTTAGTTATAATTAAAAATGGATAGTACAATTTGCACTATCCATTTTATAGGTTTCATAAAATAAGCAACCTTAAATAATTATTAAAAGATTACTCAATAATGATTTTCTTAGTTATTGTATTCTCAATTGTCTCAATGCCAACCATGTAAATTCCTGATTCTAAATTGTTAATATTGATTTCACGAATATCTTCAGTAGTCTCGTAAACAGTTTGACCATTTATATTAAAAACTTTTAAACTTTTAATAACATCTTGAGAATCAATATTAAGCAAAGTTCCTTTTTTAGAAGGATTTGGATAAATTGTTAATTGTGTATTATTATCAAGTGCTTGTTTTGGTTGGAAAGAAATGGATGGACCAATTGGGTCAATTGGATCAGTAAAATATAAACAATCAAATCCCCATTCTGA
This sequence comes from Aquimarina sp., assembly GCF_977115655.1. Taxonomy (NCBI): domain Bacteria; kingdom Pseudomonadati; phylum Bacteroidota; class Flavobacteriia; order Flavobacteriales; family Flavobacteriaceae; genus Aquimarina; species Aquimarina sp. Next base: position 48,726 of record NZ_CDSBKO010000043.1, on the reverse strand, counting down.
CCAAATCCCATCATTTTGATATAAAGGTCTTAGCCTCCATTTTGTTTTACTACTTGATTTTTTCAGTGTAATAGAGGTTTGACTAGCATTTAGATTATAAAATTGAGATGTTGTAGAAGTACCTACTATAACTTCAACCTGATAACCTTCAGCACCAGATATAGGGTCCCATTGTAAAGTAAAATTTCTTAAATCAGCACTACAATATATTGGAGAAATAGGTTCTAATATTGGTGGTACTGGACAAAAAGTACTATAAGATGCAATAGGATCTTTAAACCAATTTGTTTGATTACCAGAATATGTTGGGTCATCAACCATTATACATGTTAAATCTGGATTGTTTAAAGCTCTAAATATGGATATTATATTATTATTACCATTTTTTATATTTAGATAAGTCAAACCAATATTGTTGTCACAATTAAAACGTACTAAATTATGATTATAAGTTAAGTCAATATACTCTATAAAATTATTTGCTACTAATAATTCAATGATTAAAGGATTGTTGCTTAAATCTAAAGTTGTCAATAGATTATTGTCACAATATAGATAGCCCAAAGAACTATTATTACTCAAATCTAAATTTATTATTTGATTTCCGCTACAGTATAAAGTACCTAAATTAACTGTTTGGCTTAAATCTACTTGATTTAGATTATTAGAACTTAAATCCATTATTGTTACATCTGTATTTTGTGTAACATCTATGCTGGAAAGATTATTATGTCCAACACCAATATATGTAAGAAGTGTGTTATTAAGTAAATTTACTGATTGTAAATTATTATAATTCAACGAAAAGCTGTACAAAAATAAATTGTTTGAAACATTAACATTAGTTAATTGGTTCCCACTTAAATTTAAAAAATTTAAATTTAGACAGTTATCGATATTAATGTAAACTAATTGATTAACAATGCCAACTATATCTTTTAAGTGTACATTATGAGAAAAATCTACTGAAGAAACATTGTTCCACGAAAAGTCAATTTTTTTTAAATTTATAAAAGCCTCAATACCAGTAAGGTCGTTAATGTTTTTATTTGAGACGATTAGTGCATCATATATTGCTTCAGCATCGGCTCTGCATATTGTCCCATTTAATAAACCGTCAGTGTCAATATCTTGATCTAATAATGCTTGTTCAAAATTAGGGTCTGGAATCGCTACTAAATCACAAGGAGGGTCAATCCCGCAATTAGAATCCACAGTTACCCCTGTATATCCATATTGAGCTAGGTAGGTGTTGATATAACTGATCTGACCAGCGTCTTCGCAGATATAGGTTAAATTATCGTTGTTAAAAAAACCAAAACTCTCCCCATCCATAAAAGGGCCATTATTTTTTAGGATCATGGATGTCAAGTTGTTATCAGAACAAATAAGGACAGATAGTTCACTGTTGGTGGAGGCATCTAGCGTAGTTAGCAGGTTGTTACTACAAATTAGAGAGGTAAGATTAGAAAGGCTGCTAATATCCAGATTTGTTAGATAATTTTTATGGCAGTTTAGGGACAATAAAGAAGTTTGGTTAGATACATCTAGATTATGTAAATTATTATAACTGCAGGACAGATATTGTAATTGATTAATAGTTCCAAAATTGATGCTTCCTATATGATTATTGTTACACGATAATTCCACCAATTGGTACAATGAGGAAATATCTAATGTCGTCAAATCGTTCTCATAAACATGTAAAGTTTGTAGATTGGGAAAATCTGCCAATTGTAAAGCAGAAAACCTATTTGTAGAAAGGTTTAAATTAGTAACGTTTAATAAATCGCCCACATTGTAGGTTAAAGTAGTGATTCCGCCATTGGAAAGGTTAGGATCTCTATTGCTACTGGCATTGACCGTAATGAGACTACTACATCCACTAAGATTTAGACTGGTCAACCGATTATAGGATAGATTTAATTCTTGTAAATTACTTAATCCTGTAATATTAATAGAACTAAGCCCTATAGCGAATGCCTTTAGATTCACTAAGTTATTTAAATTGGTTCCCGAAAATTGCAAACTTTGATTCTCTAAATATCGGTTAAAACTGATGTCTAAAGTTTCTAAGGTAGCACTCAAAGCATATAATTGATTTGGGTTAGAAATATTGTTATTATAAAGATCCAGGGATTTTAGATTGGTAAAATACTGTAGCCCTTCAATACTTGAAATTCGGCTACCGTAACTATATCGTAGGTTCAATTTGTAAACAGTAGCAGCTTCTAGTGAGCTGATAATGCCATCTGCGGGATTGATATCTATGGCAATAGGATTGTCATTGATATCAAAAGCAATTTGATTTGTAGTTGTATTTGCTGTCAGTAATTTTTGTTTTAACACAGAATCACTGAAATTAATTTGACTACATAGGTTTTGCCCATAGAGGGAGATCACCAAAAATAAGAACAGAAGTTTTGAGGTCTTTTTTGTTTTCATACTTAACAAGTTTGTTTTGATTGATATGTTCCAGTATTTATTCTCTGTTACCCAAAAAAGTGAAAAATAGTTTTAGAAAACTTCTTTTAAAAAAATAACGATTACAAAACTTATAATCGTTATTTTTCAAGGCTCATTTTATGCTTTCTAAAGAAATAATCAACTCTCTCGGATTAAACACACAAAGCATTCAGTTCCCAAACAGTTTTTAGGTTTCTAGCAAAGATCCAAGTAATAAACTACCAAAGTATACCAAAAAATATTGGAAATGAAACTCCTACGAACCGAAAAGCTTTAATTTTAGAAAAGCTGTTGCATTCAGTACTTCTTGTGGATTTCCTTTTATGTGACTTCCATGATTTTGAATAGCACACAATAGCTATTTATAAATAAGCATGCTAATATTATCAAAAAACATACTAGATAAAAATTTGTTTAAATATATGAAGGTTCTTTTCTGTATACGCATGCTTTTTCCAAACCGATTTTTTGGCATTCTCGCCTAATTTCTGACGATATTCAGGGGAATCTATTAAAAGCCGTAGTTTTTCCTCCCATTCCGGTACTCTCCATGCCAGAATACCATTGGTACCGTTTTCAATTACTTGGGCATACGAAGAACAACGTAACGCTATTACCGGTATTCCAAGAGCTGCTGCTTCTATATACTTTATGGTATTCACATATTGATAATAGTACATGGAACGCATAGGGATGAGCATAACATCCAAATGCATGTCTGCCAATTTCTGATAGTAGTTTAAAAAACTGACGGACTTATAAAACGTGATGGGAACTTCTTTAAGAGGCTCATATCCGCTGGGGTTTTTACCATCCCAACCGAATAGGATAATTTCCACCTTGTCTTTATAGGTTTCTTTTATGTTTTTAAATACGGGAAGAAAAAACCGAAAATCCGCTGCCGATCTTACCGAACCTACCATTCCAATCCTTACCACACTGTCTTTGGGTTTGCTAACAGGGACAAGCGTTTCATATCCGATCTTGGAGAGCAAAGAAGGGATACAATACACTTCTATTTCTTTGGTAACCTTTGGGTCCCAAAAAAGCCAATTCCTGTATATCTGACACAGATGTTGTATAGGGGTGGTTATTATATCCATAAATAGTATGTTTTTTAGTAATTGCTCTTGCTTTTCTTCGGAGAATTCGGCATAATCTGCATGCGCTTTTGGGATATTATGGATTTGCCGTTCTATATCCATTACCAGGAGCACCTCCGGGTTGATGACTTTTAAAGCCTGTAGTACATACGTATAGTTTTCGATAAGCATGGAAAAGATGATGTAATCTGCCCATTGTATATCCTCTTCTTTAAAACTATCTTCAGTAATAGTATAGGTTTTTGTAAAATCCCATTTTTTGACCGAGGTTACCCGTGTTTCATATTCCTTTGTGGCACCTAACTCCAAATAAGGGAGCAGCATTCGATAATAACCATTGGAATTCACAAAAGGGGAAACAAACAATAGATGTACCGCATCTTGGTTTTTTTTCCTTTTTTGTAAATTATTCTGTGAAGAAGGGGTGTTTAGTAATTCCTGAATTTGTTTCATTTTGCTTTGTTTTTTTATGTTTTTATTTAATTTTTTAAATCTATTGGAGCGCCATTAAAATATTTCTCTATTAATTTATTGGTAGTCCTGTCGTAGATTAAAATGCAGCGTGCATTGTTCCCGTATTCTTCTATTTTTTTATACAGTCCTTTTAACCCTTTTTCTGGATTTAAACATCTGGAATACCCACTTTTCCAGTCGAAAGAATAAAAGGTGCAGGAAGTGCTTCTGTTTTTAAAGTAGACTACCATTCTATACCTGGAGTGCTGCTTTGGGTTCCATCGCTTCCTTTTCCTAGTTGCTTTCATTTCATAAAGTGTTTGATCAATACCTTTAAGGGAATGTCCTGTATAGCCTTTGTACCATCATAACTTCTTATTCGCACTGCATCGATATTGGTACTAATACAAATATGCAATCGATCTACGTCCACTGCATGCGTTTGGGAAAATTCCTGCATAAACCTATGCATCCCATCCCGGACGGTATCTTCCATGTTAAATAGTCCATTAGGTGTAGAATTAGTAAATAAGAAAACCAATTCCTGCAGGGAAATATCTTTTACCGCTGTACCATGATAGTATACTGCAACGCGCATGGCAGGACTGTCCCTGAAAATACGCACCACTAACCTTTCTTTTGGTATTCCCGTGTCCCTGGACAATGTTGTGAAATACGATTGGATGTTTTGGGTTGCTTTGGGTTCATATCCGAACACATCGATGTGCAAATTTTGAACTGCTTTTTTTAGTTTTAGCCCGATACGGTTTTTTTTGTTTCTGGTTTTTTGTTTCATTTTTTTATAATTAAGAATTTATATTTGCGCATTGGGTTGCAACACTTCCGCATAGAATTGTTGTAATAAAGATGGGATCTGTAGTTTGCCAATACGTTGTTCACATTCGCGAAACACCGTTAATCGAGGGCGTGCCTCTGCGGTGTCCTTTGCCTCGTTTCTTTTGAATTTTTGAACCTGACGGCGTACAATTTGTTGTAGTTTCAGGGATACCTTGTGCTTTTTTTGTGCTTCATGCCAAGGTTTTGTGCCAGTAAACCCATTGGGGTTTTTCGGGTTGAAATACAGGTAGGGCAAGGTCACAAAGCGTTTGTCAGGGGCTTTTTTGATATACTTTTCCACCAGGAGGATTCGATCTTTGTAGACCTGATGCACGTGTTCCATTCTGCTATCGGATACAGGTTCGTACCACTGGTAGAGCAACGTTTTAGCAATAGTACATTGCTTTTTGGTCAGCCAGGCATTCTTGTATAATTTTTCCTTTGCAAATTCCCACAGGGCATCGGCATGTTGCAATAGGAAAGCGTGGCGGGCAGCATCTGAATGCTGGTTGTCAACCGCCCCAGTTTGCTGCGCCCTGATTTTTTCAGCGCTGGTGTGTTTCCCTTGCACTGCATCATTTTTTGGCGCAACTTGCTCCCGCCATGCATCTTTCCTTTGTGCATCATTGTGAAATAGGTTTTTCCTTTGTGTTTTTTCTGCTTTTTTTTCTGCTTCGGTTTGCTTTTCCAAAACATTTTCCATCCGGGTTCCGTTTTGAAACAGGTCTTTCCTTTGTGTTTTTTCTGCTTTTTTTTCTGCTTCAGTTTGCTTTTCCGAAACATTTTCCATCCGGTTTCCGTTTTGAAACAGGTCTTTCCTTTGTGTTTTTTCTGCTTTTTCACAATCCTGGTCGGGATTTCCTGTCCACAAATCGTTTAACTTATCCACAGCTATTATTCTATTATTTCTTTTATATGTAGTTTTATATGTATACGAATGCGGACATTTTGTGCTTTTATTATTTGTAAACACTTGATTATCAGTATCTATTTTTTTTTCCTCTTGCTCCCGTTTTTTAGGGTTTTTAACACGTTCCAGCTCACTTATCCACAATATTTTGGGGTTTATGAACAACTCATAACAGGAGTGGGAACCATGCCATACTTTTTTGGTCAGTATGCCCGATTCCAGCAATCGGTCAATATGCCGTTGTATGGTTCGTCCACTAGCCTGTGTAATTTTAGCAAGCTGCATATTGTTGGTCCGAAGGGAAGGAAGGTTGTGCAAGTCTAATGGTTGTACTTTATCCGATTTTATAAGGGAAACCCCATAGACCTTTATGATCTCTTTGGCAGTTGCGATCATGGATTGTCGAACCTTGGTCCCCATAGAGGGTTGTTCTTTATTAAACCGAAAAACAAATTGATCCAGTACTTGAAAAGAAACGGAATAGTCAATAATCATAAGAATTGTTGGTGTTTATATCCTGAAAACAAGGCATAAGGATCCTGCAATCGCCCCAAAGCAATTGATTGTAGTATACCTTATGCCCAAAAGTTTTATTTGGTCAGGGCATCTTTTATAAGCTGTAGTTTTTTAAAATAAATGGGAGTGGTAGTTGGACGAGCCCTGCGTTTGCAAAGCTCTTTTACAGTACCCATAAGTTCTTTGTTCTGGGAATCGCTGATGTGTAGTATTTTCATTTTCCCTGTTGGTTTTTTCTGGCGGCATATCGAATCGCGGTACACCCGTTTGCTCCCTCTAACTCTAATTCCAATTGTACTACCCTTTGTGCGCGCTCCTGTAATGCTTTTCTTTTCGCAAGGGCTTCCTCGTTCATTGCAATAACCTGTTCCATTAAGGTATCCTGATTATAGGATCTTAAAACACCGCCTTTTAAAAACTTATAGACTGTGGGTTTGGTCAGTTTAGATCGTTTAATCAGCTCTCTGGCAGGCTCTTTGTAATAGATATAGAGCATTTCTATCTGTTTTTTAAAATCTTTTCTGCTGTACATTTCTTTACAATTTTATAGTTGTTACAAATTTTAGGTAAAAAATAGTTAAGTATTAGGTAGTTTTTGTATATATTTGCTTCAATAAAATTTATATACCATACAAAAACACTTAAAAGTTATTTTTTAACCGCTTTGTATCAAATATAGGTAAAATATAGTTACAAAATAACTAGCCTGTAACAAGAGCTACGATTTTTTGTTAACTATTTGATAATCAAAATATATTTATAAATGATTAACGTGAATTTAACATGAAGGAGTTCCATATTGTAGATACCCAGCTACTTAAACTGGTGGATTATTTGATAGAAAAACACGAATCTACCCAAACTAATTTAGAATTTACCTCGTATTATTCTTTTGGGTACAGGTTTTACCCCAACAATAAATACATTGTGGAACAAATGAAGGGGGATGGTAAAAAGGGAAGCAAGAAAAAAAGTGCGCCACATCTTTTACTGATTAATATTGCCCGATATTTTAATGTGGATTTCAACTATTTCTATGATCTGGGGTATGCGCCAGAAGATGCCATCCGATCCGATAAAGAGGGGTTACCTTCTTCCAAAGAGGAATCTGTGAAAGAGGTATTTCAGGAAATAGATCGCAGGCTGGAACTCTTTAGAATGGAAAATGAACAGCGAAAAACTACCGAGCAAACAGAATACTATAGGGAAATAGAAGAAAAAATACACCACATCAAAGAACAGTTTCTTTTATCTTTTTCCTTGTCTACAGTATCCGAAAAAAGAAAAATGAGGATAGAGGTGTTTGACCATATTATATTGTTGGGCTGGATGGCAATAGATAGCAAACATAACACCACACAACTGGAAAAAGAACAGGAACGTACCACTAAAGAGATAGAAGCTTTAAAGGTAGAAGTAGCGCAGCTTAAAGAACACCGAGAAAAGCTGCATGCAGATTTGGCAGAAAGTAACCGCATGACTATCGAAGCACAGAAGGGACAGACCGAAGCCCTGAAAACCCTATTGACAATAAAAAGTAATATGTAAAAGGAATCGTTCTGCTAATTTCGGTTTTTCTGGATAAAGGGAAGGCTCAAATTGGTACAACGATATAAAGTCATACACAAATATAATGTCACGATACATTTACGTGACATTATATTTAGTATATTAGCAGTATCAATAACAGTAATACGACATACATGAAATCAAAAAAAGAGGATTTTACCAAACATAGCGAAGCTATCAATGAACTTCTTTTCGAAGCCAAGGCAATGAAGGGCATTCACAGAATGACTTTGCATACCTGGAGAACAGAAGGAGTTCTGGAAGATAAACGAGATCCCGAAGCCACAACCAAATGGAGTTACTACAGTCCACTAGATGTTGTTTGGATCAGTATTCTAAATGAACTTAAAAAGTTACGGTTTACCCATGCAGAAATGAAAGCCTTTAAAGAGGTCTTGTTTGAAAAAATCAAAGCAGAGGATAACAACGAGTATCCTGCATTGGAATATTATACGCTTCGCGTTTTGCTCTATAACCAACCTATCTATATCATTATTACCTATGCTGCGGAAATGGATGCTATATGGATGTTGGATGAGAAGGATTATTTCTCGAAGCTGGCTTCAGGGGAGATAGAAAACCATACGGCAATCCTATTGCACAAAGCGGTAAAATCCAATCTGGAACCCGTATACCAGCATCCTGAGTTTAGTGATCTGGCAGGATTGAACAAAGAAGAAATACAAATACTGCAAATACTCAGGAACAAAAACTTCCGAACCATTAAGATCCTGAAGCGCAATGGGGAGATGGATGGTATTGAAGGAACAGAACGGATTGAGGATGTGGAAAGAATTGAAAAACTGCTCAAAGAAGGAGAGTACCAGAATATAGAAATCAAACAACAAAACGGGAAGATCGTATCAGCCCACCGTACCATACGAACAAATTTTAAAAGAAAATAAGTAATCAAAGCAAGATGACCGCTACAAGTCATGCCTATTTTTCACTACTGCTTTAACCTACGCTACCATTGGAGAAGCAGCAATGAAGTATTAAAATGATAAAAAACGGAACAAATGGAAAATTAATAGAAATGGAGGAGCTATGCCAAATTATCAAAACCAAAGATATACGAACAGCCATCGCATGGTGTGAGCGTTTTGGTATTCCGATTATTCATAGAGGGAATAAGAGATTGACTTACCGATTTCTTGTAGATATCGAAGTAGACAGAAAGATTATGCAACTATTAAAGAAAAAATATCCAGAGAATTGGGAGGAACTATATGGATACTATAAAACGGAGGATTTGAATAGTTATTTGTTAGCTACCAGCGAGGAGGAAAACTATACGGAGGGTAAAATAACTTCAAGATCCAATCCAAAATCTTCTTTTGCCAAGGCATTTTCTAAAACATAGAATACTAATAACTTAAAAAAGAAAACAATATGAAGCAATTAAAATTACCAACCCAAAAGTATAAAGGGATGGTGGTGTACTGTAGTAAGTGCAGAAAACATTTTTCGTGGACAAAAAAACAGGAAGGACAAAAAGTTCTGGAACCTGTATGTGGACAATCCAAAGGTCGGCTTTCTTCTTGTAAATTTAAAGACAAACAGAGTTACAAAGTAAAAGTTCACATCCCGGGAACCCGTAAAGGAGAGGTGTCCAAAGTACTCCAATCCAAAAGGTATGATGAAGCGATTATAGAAGCGGTGGGGTTCCGGGCAGAATTTAAGCGAACACTCCATGGGCATAACCCTAATCCAATCCACCCTAAAAAAGCAACAAGAACCTATCTTTTTGATGCACAGATACGCTATATTGACTTTTTAGCAGATATAGATGTACCAGAACACCAGAAGAAAAACCGTAGCGAAGATTATATAAAACAACTTTTAAAAAGTCTGGAGTATTTCAATGACTGTCTAAAAGAGCATGATATAAATAAACGGTTGCTTCCTATTGATAGGGTTGACGATTCTCATGTAGGGTATTTTCATGCTAACCTTAACGCACGAGGGCTTAAAAGCAGAACGTACAATAAACATATGGGGAACCTAAAGATCTTCTATAAATGGGCTATTCAAAATTATAACCTTAAGATTGGAAGTAACCCTTTTGATAAAGTAAAGAACAAACATACAGTATACAAAAAGGAAACCATTACAGGGGATGAATTTGGCAAACTACTGGTACAGATCACTCCTGAAAATGGGAAATTTGAAAGAGAAACCAAGAGTGGGACAAAAAAAATGAATTACTTCTGTTCCTATCTTAAAGACGCTTTGGAACTTGCCCTGCATACGGGAGGTCGCCGTGAGGAAATAGCTATTTTGAGATGGGATATGATAAAAGAAATAGATGGAAACCCCGCCTATATAGAAGTCCGCAACCTAAAGGTGGAACGGATTACAAAACGGGAAGGGCAAGATAGTATAGCCCCTAAAATTATGCCTATTACCTCTGGGCTAATGCAAGTTTTACTACGAATGGGATATCAGGAAAAAAAAGGGTCTACGGATTTTATTATATGCCCTGATCGAAAAAGAACAAGCATTGGAGCTATAAAAAATAGAATGACCAATGGCTTTTCTTTTTTCTATAATCAATTGAATACGGACAGGGGTTTGCAATTTAAATGTTTACGTAAAACATATCTTACCTATCTGGATTTGGCTATGAAAGGAGATAGTAAATTACTATCTTCGCACTCCAATGATGAAGTATTGCAAAAGCACTATATAGATCAAAAAATAGTGGCAAAGGCTGTAAAAGAACTTCATATTTTTGAATAATTATTAATATAATACCCTGCTTCTACACCCTGCTTTTATCTTAATTGCGGTGTATAGCGAAAATTTAATTTCAAGCACAAGGTATTGATTTAAAAATGATTAGATATGTTTTCAGAACCAAAAATATTATTTAACCCTACAGTGTTTAAAAACCTTTGAGGTTTAGAGGTGTTGTTTTGTAGAACAAAGCTAAAGCTTTTTACTTTTCTACAAAAAGATAATGAAGCTGCAAGGTATTGAACTGTGTATTAAAATTTTTAATTTCTTCAGAAATTAATTTATCAAAAAGGGTTAATTGATCTTCTATCTTTTTGGTTAATTCATTTTTTACGGCAATATCTTGTTCTGTGGGGCCAAAGTCTCCCATACCAACCAAAGAGTTTAGATGTCCTAGCTTATTGGTTAATTTAATGGGAAAGTTTAATGGATCCTGATTGCTTTTGTTTTTTGTTTGATACAAAGCTTTTTCTATTTCACCAAATTGTTTTTGCAATTCTGAAGCTTTTTTTATCAAATCTTTGGTTGTTGAATTGTCTTTATACTGTTTTTCAAAAGCTTGTAGTTGCGTGTTAATTTTTCGTATCTTTTTTATAGATTGATGCGCTTTATCTACTGTTTTATTGATGCTGGTAATAAAATCAAATTGGGATTGCATTTGTGTTAGCGTTGCCTCTGCTCTTGGATCAGGCAAAATGGTAAAAGGCTGGTTAGAAACTTCTTTTCCGTTTACTGCAAGACTTACTTTGTAATGGCCTGGTACTGCTTTTGGGCCATCTAAATTTGCCCACCAAAGTATCATGCCGTCTAATTTTTCTGCGCCTTTTTCTCGCATATTCCAAGTAAAGATATTAGCTCCTTTTTTAAGTTCTAATTTGTCATTTTCTTCTTTTGATTTTGTGCTAAATGATTTTATAGTATCCTTTTTGGTATTAAAATAGGTTAAAGAAACTGTATCTTTTGCTGCATCAAAATTTTTAAGATAAAAATACGTCATTATTCCTTCTGGATGGTTAGTGCCTTTTGTTTTAGAATCTTTGATACTTCTTCCAGCCATACGATAAGAATCCTTTGGTTTGTATAGGATTTCACTTTTGGTTTTTATGGTATTGTTTAATTGGTGTAGAATAGTAAGATCATCTATTATCCAAAGACTTCTGCCTTGTGTAGCAACAATTAGATTATTATCCTTAATAGTTAAATCTGTAATAGGAACAATAGGCAAGTTTAATTGAAAAGATTGCCATGTTGCCCCATCATTAAAAGAAATATACATTCCGGTTTCTGTACCTGCGTATAGTAGTCCTTTTTGTTTAGGATCTTCACGAAGTACGCGGGTAAAGTGTTCTTCTTGAATTCCTGTAGTAATTTTTGTCCAGGAAGCTCCATAATCAGTTGTTTTATACAAATATGGAGCAAAATCACCGGATTTATATTTGGTGCCTGCGATGTAACAAGTGCCTTCGGCAAAAGCACTGGGTTCAATACTGTTGATCATCATCCATTCTGGCATTCCTTTTGGGGTTACGTTGTTCCAGGATTTTCCACCATCTTTACTAACATGCACCAAACCATCATCGCTACCAACCCAAAGTAATCCTTCTTTAAGAGGACTTTCTGCAGCAGCAAAAATGGTACAATAATATTCTACAGAAGTATTATCTTGTGTAATAGGTCCCCCAGAGGATTTTTGTTTGTCGGGATCGTTTCTTGTCAGATCAGGACTAATAACCTCCCAGTTTTGTCCTTCATTTTCGGTAACATGTACATGGTTAGAAAACGTATATAATCGATTTGGGTTATGTTTAGAAAACAGTACCGGGAAATTCCATTGAAAACGATATTTCATATCCTCTGCACCATGCCCCATAGGATTGTCCGGCCAAACACTGATAGAACGTATAGTTTCAGTTTTATGATTTACTCTGGTTAGAAAACCATCATAACTACCACCATAAACAATATCATTATTTTTAGGATCTACAGCAATATGGGCAGATTCCCCACCAGCAGTTTCTTCCCAATCTTTTTCAGAAATAGAAGAACCAGTACTTCTATGACGAATACGTATGGTAGAATTATCTTGTTGCGCTGCATAAATTCGATAAGGAAAGCTATTATCTGTAGTTACCCGATAAAATTGTGAGGTGGGTTGGTTATGGTATGTGCTCCAGGTTTCTCCCCCATCATAAGTAGTCTGTGCTCCGCCATCATCGCCAATAATCATTCGTTTTGGGTTTTCTGGAGCGATCCATAGATCATGGTGATCCCCATGTGGGGCACGATAGCTACTAAAATTTTTGCCTCCATCTTTACTTTTATGATAGGATACATTAACTACATAAACAACATCTATGTCTTGTGGATCGGCATAAATTCTACTATAATACCATGCCCGTTGGCGTAAACTTCGACTACTATTTAATTGGCTCCATGTTTCTCCACCATCATCACTGCGATATACTCCGCCTTTTTCTTTATTTTCTACAATTGCCCACACTCGCTCGCTATTTGCAGGAGAAACAGTGATTCCCATAATTCCTAAAGTATCTTTTGCAAACCCTTTATTTTTTGAAATTTCACTCCATGTTTTTCCACTATCTGTGCTTTTCCAAAGAGCAGAACCATCTCCTCCGGAGCTAAGACTATAAGGGGTTCTTCTTGCATTCCAGGTCGAAGCATATAAAATTCTGGGGTTATTAGGGTCTAAAGTTAAATCTACTGCTCCGGCATCTTGATTAGCAAATAAGACCTTATTCCATGTTTTTCCACCATCTGTACTTTTATAAACTCCACGATCTTGGGTAGATGTATAGATATTTCCTAATGCTGCAGCATATACAATATCCGGGTTGGTAGGGTGAATTGCTATTCTGGGGATATGTCTGGTTTTAGAAAGTCCTGCTTGTACCCACGTTTTTCCAGCATCGACACTTTTCCATAACCCATATCCTGAAGATACGTTACCACGTAATGTTTTTTCTCCACCGCCTACATAAATTACATTGGGATCGCTTTTAGATATTGCAATAGAACCTATAGACCCTCCAAAAAAACCATCTGAAATATTCTGCCAGGTACGCCCGCCATCTGTAGTTTTCCAAACACCACCACCAGTTGCTCCAAAATAAAACAAATTAGGTTTTTCTGGTACACCGGTTACTGCTGCGCTGCGACCACCACGAAACGGACCTATCAATCTGTATTCAAGAGCATCATAAAGCTCCTGTGGATATTGAGATTGCGAATAAATAGTGAAAATGCTTCCGAAAGCAAAACATAAAATACAAATTGCTTTAGTAAAATGTGAGTACATGTGAGTCGATATTTAGTTTAAAAAGCCTTGCTGTTTTATAAAAATTACAAAAAGTAGATTTTGAAGGCACTCTAAAAGTCAGGAATTAAAAGTTATTCCAAAAAAGTTTCACGTAATTTTAACCTTACTTTGATAAATTATAGTTTTTCATACTCCACATTTTTATTTACAAAACAGTTTAAGAGCGCAGACTAATATGCGAAGAAAACATAATGGTATGTCTATATTTTTCTTGCCATCTGGTCTATCTGTCAAAACTATTTTCTTCTATCTTTTTTAGACTTCAAAATTATTTTTAGAAATAGAAAGGTAACATTCTATCCTCATAATACTCCTTACTACAAAAAAAAAGAGAGATAGGATAAGTCGAGTTATCTGAATAAAAAAGAATGTTTTTTTAGATCACTAATTATTTCTTGTTAAGTGTGATATGCTGAAAAAGAATACTATTTGTACAAAAAAATATACATGTAAGAGGGTATCTAACTTATTGATAAATAGAAAACGAAAACCTATAACGAGATATAAAATAAGAACAGGGATGCCGAAAACTGTTTAATAGAGTAGGCTAAAAATTAATCAATACTTATGAAAATTACAACTCTTTTAACCATTGGAATTGGAATAGCAATGGTAACAACAGCCACAGCACAATTAAAAGTCTTGCAAAATGGGAACACTACAATCGGTGGTGGAAATTCTTCTTTTCCATATTCACAAACAAAACTTTCTGTAAATGGATCTACTAGCCTAAAAAGCTCTTTAGAGATTATGAATTTAAATAATAGCAATGTTGGGTGGGGAGGACAAATTAGATTTACACCCAATGACCTTAGAGGAATTAATCATATTATAGCAGATAACGGAGCTCATGAAATGATTTTATTTCCAGGGTATTCTCAAAGTAATTCAGCATTAAGAAGGGTTACGCTTTATGGAGGATTAAGTGTATATGGATACTCGTATTTGGCTGGTGGAGCTTATTTTTCTGATAAAAACTTAAAGGAAAACGTCACTAAATTAGAAGGCAGTCTAGAAAAGGTAATGAAACTACAAGGGGTTTATTTTAATTGGAAAAGACAAATAATAAAAAAGACAGGAGATAAAGAAGTAAACATTGCAGAGGGTTTACCTAAAGGTAGACAATTAGGATTTATAGCACAAGAAGTAGAGCAAGTAATTCCAGAGATTGTTCATAGCGCAAAAGATGGCTATAAATCTTTAGAATATCATACGATGACTGCTCTGTTAGTTGAAGCTATTAAAGAGCAACAATCACAAATTAGACTATTAGAAGAAAAAATAAGTGGTTTAAATAATAAAACGGAAGAAGACTTTGATAATCCTAATAAAAACAGTGATGATACAATAAGTTTGTCTCAAAATATACCTAATCCTTTTGGAGTCCATACTCAAATCAAATATTCATTACCCAAGAGTTATGGTAGCGGAAATTTGTTAATAAGTGATTTAAGTGGAAAAGAAATTATAACATTGCTCTTAAAGCCAGGAACGAACCAAATACTCGATATCTCTTCAGATCGATTACAAAACGGAATCTACTTATACAGCATGGTAGTAAACGGAAAAGTACGTGTCACTAAGCGCTTTGTCGTTTCTAAATAAATAATAATATGAAATTTTTTATTCAAAGTGTATTATTGTTTCTGTGTTTGGGGTATAGTGTGTTATATGCTCAAGAATCATCTGCTGATTTTGTTTCTTTTGAAACTGCACAGAAAGTAGCTAAGAAATGGATGAACGGAAAAGGTTTTGACAGAAATATTAATATGACATCATCCTTTACTAATATAGACGTTAAAATAGGTGAATCGTTAACGTTTTATGTCATAAACTTTAAAGAGGGAGGATTTGCAATAGTACCAGCAACCAAAAAAGTAATTCCTGTACTAGCTTATAATGATAAATATATTTTTAATGCAGATAAAAGGATTGATGGCGCACAATATTTTATGAATGCGTATGATAGAGCTATTAGTATACATCAAGATACCAAGATTCCTATGGAAACCGCTTTAGAAGAGTGGAATACAGTCTTAACGACTAATCAAACGGTTAACTGTACTGGTCAAAGTACACCATATCCTTCTTTACTAGAGCAGTACCATACTTCAAGATGGGCAGGTTGGACAGCGATTTATGATTGTGTAGACCCTTTTAACACATTAACTCCCAATCCAGCTAATGCTGCTATTGGAGGTACTTGCGTTCCTACTGCGATGAGCCAAATATGCAGATTTTTTAGACATCCTTTTGTAGGAACAGGAAACGGGCAACATACGATGGCAAATATTAGTGCAGCAAAGGGACAAACTGTAAGTTCAGATTTTTCTACACAAGCTTTTGATTATGATCTTATGCCGTATGCATTGCAACGTCAGGGACCTGCAGATGGTTTTGGGAACACTTCATCTAACGATTGGTTGCATTATACGCCAACTTGCTCTGATGTTAGAAACGAAGTAGGATATTTAACCTTTAATCTGGGTGTAGCAGCGGGAATGAATTGGTATTCTCTAGGAACCTCTGGAAACACAGCTAATTGGGCTCAAGATATGGTAGATCATTTTGGATATGTATGGAACTCCAGCACAGATTTTGTCACTACAGCAAATGCAGCGTTATTTAAGAGTCGTTTAAGAAATTCTCTTATGAACGAAAGACCTGTTCTGGCTGCGGGGTTTAATAATGGAGGTGGTCATTGCTTTTTATATACAGGTTTTGAATGTGATAATTATTTTTATGCCAGCGTTGGTTTTGGTGGGAATTCTGATGGATTTTATTACATATTTACTACAGATGCAAATGGTAATTATCTAAATACCGCATATACTAATGGACAAAACTGCGCTACTAATATTCGTCCTGATTGTGGATTACCTAATTACTATCAGGTGCCAGCAACGACATATACTACCAGTACTGTTAGTGTAGAGCAAGCTTTAATAGATTTAAGTGTGGCAGGGGCAGGAGTACCCGTGCAATTAGATAATGGTTCAGAAGCTTTTTTTATAGGAGGCAATAGTGTGACATTAAATGCGGGTACTAATGTAGAACTGGGAGCGCAATTACATGTAAATATCGAAGATTGTAACGGTCCTAATTAATACAAATTGAGGGTATATTTTATAGCCTGAGTTTTTATCATATAAAACTCAGGCTTATTTTGTCGTACTAATCTTGATTAGTGGTATTTTCAATTATAGAAAAAAGAAGTCTATAGAGATGTCTTTTTGTATAGTTTAGGTTTAAGAAACGTCTGAAGTTATTAATTTTGTTCGTATTTCTTTATTTAAGAAATACCCGGTAACGATTGTTGCTAAAATATCTGCAATCGGAAAAGAAATCCATACACCCAACTCTCCATAAAATTGAGGAAGAATTAAAACCAGAGGTATAAAGAAAAATCCTTGTCTGGATAAGGTAAGTAGTAAAGCAGGAACAGCTTTTCCTACTGCCTGAAAATAGGCAGCTCCGATAAGTTGAAGAGCTATAATTGGTGTAGCAGCAAATACCCATCGCATAGGCTCTGCAGTATGGGATAAAACATATTGGTTTAAAGCAAGCTCTTTAGGAGCTAAATTTGTACTATCACTAATAAATAAGGATGTAATTTCTGCAGGAAAAATCATTAATCCTATAAACACTAAAGTAGCTACCACAGCAGCATAGGTAATTGCAGTATTAATTGTTTCTCGAACACGTTGGTATTGATGCGCTCCGTAATTATAACCTGCAATTGGCAGAAATCCCTGGGTAACTCCAAAAACAGGAAATAATGCAAACATTAGCATTCTGCCAATAATGGCATAAACAGCTACAAGACCTTCTTGACCTATGTTATATAAAATATTATTCATTAATAAATAAGTAACACTTACTACGGCTTGTCTGGCAAGAGTTACTCCACCAAGAGATGCTATTTCAGAAACAATTTCTTTTTGTAGTTTAAAATGGCGAAAGTTTATTTTTAGCTCAGAGTTTTTGGAATTAAAAAACCAAAAAACATATAAAAAACAAGCCAGATAAGACCCTGTTGTTGCCCATGCAGCACCATGCATCCCCATATCCATGACATTAATAAAAACATAATCCATTACCAGATTGCTTACTGTTGGGATAATCATGGCAATCATGGCAAATTTAGGTTTGCCTTCTGCTCGTATTACGGTGTTGCCCATCATGGCAAAACCAAGAATAGGTACACCATATAAAATAATGGTATAATATATTTTTGCAGGTTCAAATATATCTCCTTTACCACCAAATTTTGGGATGATATCATCTGCAAAAGTTAGCCCTAGAATGACTAAAGAAATCATAAATACAAACCCCAATGAAATCTGATTTCCAAAAGTATGTAATGCCTTTTCTTTGTTGTTAGAACCTAAGGCACGAGAAATGATACTAGATCCCCCTACGCCAATAGCCATACCCAAAGAGCCAATAAAAAAAGATACTGGAAGCACTACATTTATAGAGGCAAATGCGATAGAACCGATCCAGTTACCTACAAAAATCGAATCAATTAGTACATTTAGTGACATTACTAATATGCCAATAGATGCAGGTAATGCCTGTTTTATTAATAATTTACCTATAGGTTCTGAGCCAAGTGCTTCAGACGATACTTTTGCCATTATGTGGTTTGGGTTTTTACAGAAACCCATTCGTTTATCCAGTTTGCAACAACATCTGCCCAATCATCCCGATCATTAAGACAAGGTATCGTAGTAAATTCTTTTCCTCCTACTTCGCGAAAGATCTCTTCTCCTTCCATTGCTATTTCCTCTAGAGTTTCTAAACAGTCCGATACAAAAGCTGGGGTTACAATTGCCATTTTTTTAATCCCTTCTTTTCCTATTCTTTCTATAGTTCGGTCTGTATATGGTTGTAACCATGGATCAAAACCTAAACGAGATTGAAAAGATGTTGAGTAAGTTCCCTCTTTTAAGTTTAAAGTATTAGCTACTTGTTGTGTTGTAGTATAACATTGGTGGCGATAACAAAACTCATGTGCTGCAGAGGGGGTTTTACAACAAGATCCATCTATTTTGCAGTGAGATTTTGTTATATCACTTTTGCGAATATGTCTTTCTGGTACTCCATGATAGGAGAAAAGTATATGCTCGTAATCTAGATTTTCTAGTTTTTCGGCAATACTTTTGGATAAGACATCAATATACTCTGGTTTTTTATAAAAAGCAGGAATATTAGATATCTTCATATTAGGAAAATGAGCAGCCCTTATTTCTTCGGCAAGAACCAAAATAGTTTCTGTGGTGGCCATGGCAAATTGAGGATATAAAGGCAGAATCATAACTTCATCTATACCTTTATCGTGTAACTCTTGAAGCCCTTTTTTAATATGCATGGATCCATATCGCATAGCCAAACTTACTGCAATTGAAGTACGGTCTGCTACTTTTTTCTGTAATCTTTTGGATAATACAATTAATGGAGACCCTTCGTCCCACCATATTTTTTTATATGCTGCTGCAGATTTTTTTGGACGAGTATTTAGTATGATTCCTTTAACCAAAAGAGTTCTTGCCCAAAATGGAACATCGATCACTCTGGGGTCCATTAAAAATTCACCAAGGTATTTTTTTACATCTTTTGGATTTGTACTATCCGGGGATCCAAGATTAACGAGGAGAACTCCTTTGCTCATGATTTTTGTTTTTGCAGTAACAAAAATACAAACTATACCGGGGATTAAAACTAAAACCCATAAGACTTTTTGATAGGGGTATTATTAAAATTATATCCAAATAATTAATTATTCGTTAAAAATTAAAGATACCTTAAAATACGTTAAATTATAAGAAACCTAAAGTTGCGTAATTTTAATTTAGTATTTTTAAAGGGTTAAAAGCAAAGATGAACCCAATACAATTAAAGTACTATTTATTTTAGACTTTAAAATTTTTAATTTAATTGTTAACTCTGTCTACAGGCAGGGGTTCCATGTGACGATAACTATAAATAAAAACACATGAAACGTATAATTTTAGATGTTGAAAAAGAGAAACTTTCTTTTGTTTTAGAATTGTTGGAACAATTTGATTTTGTTTCCGTTTTGGCAGATGCCACAGAGGATGATAGAGGAATGTATGACTCTATTGTATCTTTACAAAAAGGAGTTGGAATCCCGACTAAAGAATAGTATACCTGAGTGGGTTTTAGTTTAAACTCATTATGTATTTTTTTGGAGTAGTGCCAAATTTCTTTTTAAATGCTGCTATAAAGTGGCTTGATGTACTATATCCTACTTTTAAGCCTACTTCGTTTACATTGTTATTTCCCGACGCAAGTAATTGCCTTGCTACTTCCATCTTATAATCAAACAAAAAAGTATATACAGGATCACCATATATTTGTTTGAAACCATCTTTAAGCTTTTTTAAAGGCAATCCAATCTCTTTGGATAATTCCTGAAGTGTAGGGGGCTCTGACATGCGATCGATAATGATTTCTTTGGCCTTTTTGATTTTTAAAACATTTTCTTCATCTGCCAAAAAAGGACACTGTTCTATATCTGCATTTTCAGGCCTGTTAAAATAAAGACTTAATAGCTCGTATGCTTTTCCTTTAAAGTATAAAAGCTTTACAGATTTATGAAGGCTATAGTTCATAATTTGATTTAATACTACAGCCATAGAAGGAGAAATACTTGCATCGGTATAATATTTTTTATCCCGGTTTCCTTCTCCAAGAAAAGGTATGTGATCTGCTTCTCTGGAAAATAAGGAGTGAAACTTTTTTATAGAAATAAGTATAGTAATTAACCAGGAGTCCTTGCTCATTTCTATATTCATGGGTAAATCACGTTGGGGATTATAGAGTAATAGCGAGTTTTCTTCTGCCAGATTAATTGCGTAACTTCCATTGTTAAAATTAAACTTTATTGCCCCCTTGATACAAAAATGAAATTGAATAAAAGTACTTTCGATATCTCGTATAACACATTGACTTTCATTGGTTTCGTTTTGAAATGTTATAATATTAAACCCATCTTCAATTAGGGTTTCTTCTAAAATCCCTGGAGCGTTATTTTTTAATTCTATTTCCATAATTATGAAACTTAAGCTATTTAGAACTAATCTAAACTATCGATAAAAGAATCCTTTGAACTTATACAAAAATAAGGGTTTTTTGTGGTTTGTAAACAAATAATGTTGTAAATAACGTTTTCCGATACTAAAAATTCTTCTATCGTTATTTTTTCTGGTCTATCTAAAATACTTTTGTGACAGAATATTATAGAATTGATTGAATGGAGCCTTATTTAAGAGCAAAAGGAACAAATTTTTACACTATAGGACTTAGTTATAAAAAGGCCGATGCAGAAATCAGAGGTCATTTTAGCGTAAATGAACAAGCTAAAGAAGGAATCCTAAAACAAGCCAAAAAAGAAGGTATTGAAGCATTGCTTGTTACTTCTACTTGTAATCGAACCGAAATACACGGGTTTGCACAACATCCGTTTCAATTAATAAAATTATTATGTGAGCATACTCATGGCACTGTAGAAGAATTTGAAAAAGTAGCATACATACATAAAAATAATCAAGCAGTTACACACTTATTTAGAGTAGGTACAGGTTTGGATAGTCAAATCCTGGGGGATTTTGAGATTATAAGCCAGTTAAAACAAAGTTTTAAAGCCTCTAAAAAAGAACAGGTTACTAATGATTTTTTAGAGAGATTGGTTAATGCGGTAATACAAGCCAGTAAACGTATTAAAAATGAAACCGAAATATCTTCTGGAGCAACTTCGGTAAGTTTTGCTGCTGTACAGTATATTTTGGCAAGAGTTCCTCATGTATCCGATAAAAACCTTTTACTATTTGGTACTGGTAAAATAGGACGTAATACTTGCGAAAATTTAATAAAACATACTAAAAACGAACATATTGTTCTCATTAACAGAACAAAGATAAAAGCTGAAAAAATAGCTGGTAAATTTAATCTTGTGGTAAAAGATTATGCCAACATTCAAGCAGAAATCAAAAACTCTGATGTTTTAATTGTAGCAACCGGGGCTCAAAAACCAACCATTTCTAAAGAATTAATACATTCGGATAAGCCATTATTAATTTTGGATCTTTCTATTCCCCGTAACGTTGCGCTGGATGTAAAAGAATTACCAAACGTTACTTTGGTTCATTTAGATGACCTGTCTAAGATGACAGATAAAACATTGCAACGCAGAAAAGAACATATCCCACATGCAGAATCTATTATAGAAGAAATAAAATCAGAATTTAAAGCTTGGTTGCAAACCCGAAAATTTGCACCTACCATTAAAGCTTTAAAAAATAAGCTAAACACATTAAAAGATGCAGAAATTAATTTGCAACGAAAAAAGTATGCTGATTTTGATGAAGAGCATGCAGATATTATAAGCAGTAGAATTATTCAGAAAATAACAAATCATTTTGCCAATCATCTTAAAGATGATAACACTTCGGCAGAGGAAAGTATAGAGTGGATTCAAAAAGTTTTTCAATTACAAAATAAATAATCTTGACAAAAACGATTCGTATAGGAACCAGAGATAGTGAATTAGCCCTTTGGCAAGCTAACACGGTACAAAAACGTTTAGAAGATTTAGGGTATACCACTCATTTAGTTCCTGTTAAATCTACTGGTGATATTGTCTTGGATAAGCCATTATACGAACTGGGTATTACAGGTATTTTTACCAAAACCCTCGATATTGCCATGTTAAACGGGGAGATTGATATCGCTGTACACTCTATGAAAGATGTACCAACAGCACTGCCAAAAGGAATTGTGGAAGCTGCAATCTTGGAACGAGCTAATGTAAAGGATATTTTGGTTCATAAAGGGTTAGATTTTTTGGATACTAACGGAACCATTGCTACCGGGAGCCTTCGAAGAAAAGCACAGTGGTTATATAAATATCCAACGCATGCTGTAGTTGATCTGCGAGGAAATGTAAATACCAGAATGCAAAAACTAACTGATAGTGATTGGGATGGAGCTATCTTTGCAGCAGCAGGATTAGAACGTATTAATCTTAAACCAGATCATTATATAGATTTGGATTGGATGATTCCTGCACCAGCACAAGGAGCAATGCTTGTGGTAGCCAAAGAAAAAGATACATATTGTAGGGAAGCTTTATCTAATCTGAATGATGAAATATCAGAGATTTGTGTGCATATCGAACGAGAATTTTTAAGAGAACTAGAAGGTGGTTGTACAGCACCAATAGGAGCGTTGGCGCAAGTTAAAGAAAACACTGTTTTTTTTACAGGAACCTTGTTTAGTCTGGACGGAAAAGATAAAATAGAGGTGATCAAAGAGGTGAATATTGAGCAAGCAAAAAACCTTGGGAAAATATGCGCTCAAGAAGTTTTAAATAATGGAGGAAGAGAAGTAATGAAGACGATAAAAGTACAAATCAAATAGTTTGAACACTGCACCTACCATACTTTCTACTAAAAAACTTTCTGTATCACAAAAAGAACTATTATTAAATGCTGGTCTTGGATTTGTAGAGTATAATGCTATAAAAATTGAATTTTTGGAAGCAGATATAAAAACAGAAATTCAAAATGCAATTTTCACCAGTAAAAATGCAGTAAAAGTAGTTTTAAATTCTAAGTGCAAAATCCAGAATTGCTTTTGTGTCGGAGAGAATACTAAAAAGCTTTTAGAGGAAAACGGACAAAATGTAGTAGAAACAGCTCAAAATGCTTCAGATTTGGCTGAAATTATTATAAAAAACTATAAAAGTGAAGCATTTTTGTTTTTTTGTGGAAATTTAAGGAGAGATGAATTACCAGACATTCTTAAAAACAACAACGTAGATCTAAAAGAACAAATAGTATATAAAACATATACAAGTATAAAGGAGTTTTCTCGTTTTTTTGAAGGAATATTGTTTTTTAGCCCATCTGGCGTTCAAAGTTATATTTCAAGAAATAGTATATCCAAAGACACTGTAGTATTTTGTATAGGAAACACAACAGCCTTAGAAGCTAAAAAATATACCGATGCTATTATTGTTGCAAACAAACCTACTGTAGAAAATGTAATCGTTCAGGCAGTAAAACATTTAATATAAATAAATTTGCTGCTCTGGTATATGCCAGAGCCCATTTTTAAATAACAAAAAGACCTTTATGGTTTTTAAAACCATCAAAGTCTACACATAGTTTTATTATGACACAACTAAAAAATGATCTGTTTCTTAAAGCTTTAAAAGGAGAAACTGTAGAAAGACCACCAGTTTGGATGATGCGCCAGGCAGGAAGATATTTGCCAGAGTTTCGTGCTTTGAAAAAAAAGTATGATTTTTTTACCCGTTGCAGAACCCCGGAACTTGCTGCCGAGATAACAGTGCAACCAATCGATATTATCGGTCCCGACGCAGCTATCTTATTTAGTGATATTTTGGTAATTCCGCAGGCGATGAATATAGAGGTAGAAATGAAAGACGGTATTGGCCCATGGTTGCCTAATCCAATTAGATCTTTAAAAGATGTAGAAAAAGTAGTCGTCCCAAATGTTCACGAAGAATTAGGCTACGTAATGGATGCTATAAAACTAACCAAAGAACGTTTGGATAATAGGGTTCCTTTAATAGGTTTTGCAGGATCTCCCTGGACGATCTTATGTTATGCAGTACAAGGGCAGGGATCTAAAAATTTTGATAAAGCCAAAGAATTGTGTTTTGTACAACCAGAAACAGCACACCAATTATTACAAAAAATCACCGATACCACCATTGCCTATTTAAAAGCAAAAGTAGTTGCAGGAGTTAATGCTGTTCAGGTTTTTGATAGTTGGGGAGGGATGCTATCGCCAGTAGATTATCAGGAATTTTCATGGAAATATATCCAACAAATTGTAGATGCATTAAAAGAAGAAACCGAAGTTATCGTTTTTGGAAAAGGATGTTGGTTTGCATTACAAGATATGGCAAAATCGGGCGCGGCAGCATTAGGAGTAGATTGGACCTGCTCTGCACGTAATGCAAGATACCTTACAGGAGGTAATATTACCTTACAAGGTAATTTTGATCCTTCGCGATTGTTATCCCCACCTGCACAAATCAAAAAAATGGTCAAACAAATGATCGATGAATTTGGTAAAGATCGGTATATAGCAAATTTAGGACATGGTATTTTACCTAATATCCCGGTAGATAATGCAAAAGCATTTGTAGATGCGGTAAAAGAGTATACGATATAAGAATGAACATTTGGGGTTTTGTAAAACAATTGAATTTTTGGCAACTCTTTCGATTAGCCAGGATATTAATACAAACCCCGTTATTTATTTATCCGACTCTACAGGCAACTAAAAAAACTCTGGCTATTTGCGATGCTTTATACAAAAAAGAACATCACAGAAATGGTAAAGCAAATGCTTTTAGACATGCATTATGGAATATATTAATCTGCTTTGCTATTTTTAGAAGAACCAACAACAAAGAAAAATCTGTTAGTTGGACGAAGAAAATAACAGATTTACACGAAGAGTTAGCCCCTAATTCCCCAATAGAAAAGGCAATGGATTTACATAACAATAAGATCGGGAGGCGGTATTTTATAAAATTAATGAATAAATCTGAAGAAGAAATAGTTGCTTTTTTAAAACAAAATACCCCAAAAGCCAAGAAAATTACAGATATTAAAGAGATTTCGAATCCTAAAAACAATCTGGTTTTTTTAGAAGAATAGATAAAATACAAACCCCACAGATTTTAAAACTCCGTGAAGTTTAAAAGTACATTAAAATTGAAACAAAACATATAAAAGAGCTACTTATACAGAAACGAACTAATTAAAAAAACAAGGAGCCATGTTTAAAAACATCATTAGCGGGATCAAAGCTTATTTTGGCACATTCAAACTTATCTCAAAACTTGGATTGTGGAAATATTTTGCAATACCTATTTTGATAAGTTTAGTTACGGGATTATGTTTTGTGGCAATTGCATATTTCTTTTCAGATAACCTGGGGGCATTAATTGCCCGAATCTGGGTTTGGAAATGGGGATCAGAAACCTTTGCAACTATTAGTACGGTTATAGGGTTTGTATTTATTTTGGTTATAGGATTACTATTGTATAAGCATATTGTAATGGCATTGTCAGCACCTTTTATGAGTCCGGTTTCAGAAAAAATAGAAAAGCATCTTTTGGGAGAAACAATACATATACACCGCAATACCTCATTTAGCCAACAGCTATCCAGAGGTATTCGTATTAATGTTCGAAATCTATTTAAAGAACTATTGTTTATGATCCCGTTAATTATCTTAAGTTTTATTCCTGTGGTTGGTATTATAGCCACCGTATTAATCTTTTTGATACAAGCATATTATGTAGGTTTTGGAAATATGGATTATACTATGGAGCGTCATTTTGGTTATAAAGAAAGTATATTATTTGTACGAAAAAACAGAGGAATAGCAATAGGTAATGGGATTGTATTTGTATTAATGTTATTTGTACCAGTCATAGGATTTATTATTACGTTGCCAATATCTGTAGTTGCAGCCTCTACAGAAACTGTAAAGATTTTAAAAGAAAAAGGATACCTTCAAGGTTTTCAAAACCCATACCTTCAAGGTTTCGAAAAACCTTGAAGGTATAAAAGAAAAAAAATGAAATTAGAACAATTAGAGAAAGACCATATCTACCACATATACAACCGTGGTAATAATAGCGGGGATATTTTTAAGAGCAACGATAATTATAAATATTTTCTTGAATTATTAAATAAACATTTGGCATCTTATGTAACAATATATGCATACTGTCTGCTAAAAAACCATTACCATCTAATTGTAAAAGTAGAAAAAGATGGAAAAGAAGTTACCCAGAAAATTTCTAACTTAATTAATGCATATACCAAAGCGTATAACAAATCCTATAACAGAACGGGAAGTCTTTTTGAGAATAGATTTAAACGTAAAAAAATCACGGACGAAGAATATCTGAAAAAAAGTATAATTTATGTGCATACCAATGCTAGGCATCATAATTTGATTGAAGATTTTAGAGACTATCCGTTTTCATCGTATTCTAATTACTTTACGGATAAGGCGGAGAAATATATATTAGATTTATTTGATAACAAAGAAAATTTTGAATACTGTCATGTGAGTAAATTTGAGGTAAAGTACACGGGAGGTCAAGATTCACACCTTCAAGGTTTCGAAAACCTTGAAGGTGTGGGTTTCGAAAACCTTGAAGGTGTGGAGATGAAAGAAAATTTTTATAGCTACATACAAAACCTGCAAGATACCATAACCTCAAAACTAGAAGAAATTGATGGTAAAGCCAAATTTCGGGAAGACCTGTGGGAACGCCCGGAAGGCGGTGGAGGGCGAACCAGAGTGATAGAAAACGGTTCTGTTTTTGAAAAAGGAGGAGTAAATATTTCTGGGGTTCATGGCGCCTTGCCCAAAGCTATGCAAAGCTATTTTAAGGTAGGAGATGTTGATTTTTTTGCCTGTGGTTTATCTTTGGTATTGCATCCTAAAAACCCGATGGTTCCAACCGTACATGCTAATTGGCGTTATTTTGAAATGTATGATGCGACAGGAAATATTGTAGATAGTTGGTTTGGAGGGGGTCAGGATTTAACACCATATTATTTATTTGAAGAAGACGCTCGACATTTTCATCAAATATGTAAAAATTCATGCGATAAACATAGTCCGGATTTTTATACTAACTATAAAGAGAAATGTGATACGTATTTCTACAATGCACATCGAGAAGAAGGACGAGGTATAGGAGGTTTGTTTTTTGATTATTGTAAAGCAAATGAAAATATGTCTATGCAAAAGTGGTATGACTTTGTGACCGAAGTTGGCGATAGTTTTCTGGACGCTTATGTGCCAATAGTAGAAAAAAGAAAAGATCTACAATATACAGATGCACAAAAAGACTGGCAAGAAATAAGAAGAGGGCGTTATGTAGAATTTAATCTGGTACATGATAAAGGAACTTTATTTGGGCTAAAAACTAATGGAAGGATAGAAAGTATCCTGATGAGTTTACCACCTAACGTGCAATGGAGGTACGATCATCATCCGGAAACAGGTAGTGAAGAAGAAAAACTAATTAAAATTCTTAAAAATCCGGTAGATTGGGTATAAAAAACACAGAGCAATTCCTACCTTAAATAACGAAAAATCAATAAAAATCAGGTAAAAAGCTTAAAAAATCGGCTGAAAGGTTGTTAAATGATTTTTTTTTATTACCTTGCATTACAATCACTTAGGGCTTATCTATAAAACGTTATAATTTTAACACAAATGCCCTATGAGAAAAATTCTACTATTGTTAACCGCTATCCTGCTTGTAGGATGCGAATTTTTACCAAAGGAATCTAAATTTTCGAAGTATTCTAAAAACACTATTGAGTTTAAAAATAACACGATTGTTCTTACAAGTGGTTATGCAAAAAGCTCTCCGGAAGAATTTAAAAGCAGATTAGATTCGCTAAAAGACAAACCTAAATTTAAAAAAGTTGCTCTTCAGGAGTTAAAGAAAGTTGAAGATAAAAAAGTAGACTTTGAAATTTTTATAGACGAAAAAAATGTAGAAAACTATGTTTTTATCTATGCTTGTGACTTTTATAAATTTGATGAGCACAGAGCAGCAAGAGTTGTACAAGCTCTTAATGATCAATTATTGGATGAATCTAATTCTCAGGAAGTAAAATATAAAAGGATACATGGTCGGTATTTCTTTACTTCAAATTCTAAAGTTGTAAAACTTAAATATTTGAAAGCCTATAAAAAAGACAGAAAATTTCAGACAGAATATATCGTTGCATCAAAATCAGGAGGTATAGGGTTATTAATTAGTAATCTGGAAGATATTGATTTTGAAGGATCTATAAAACGTTTGGCTGTAAAGTAAAAGAAATCCCATTATATTAGCTTAATTTTCTATTTATAATAAAAACCAGTTATTGTAATGAAAAAAATTAAGCTAATCTGTATAATGATTCTTATGGTGAGTTGCGCTCGTAAAGTAGAGCTTACCCCGGAGAATATCAATAAAATATTTGCTTCTAAGGACTTTACTTTTGAGTTTGTTCCTGTTAACGGAGATAAAAAATCTCTAAGTTTTAGAAATGATTATTTGGTTTATAAAAGTGATAAACCTACATATCGTCGAGAAATAAGTTATGATGAAGTGTTATTGATTAATAATTTTATTCAGGATATTGTTAATCTTCATTCTGAACAATTAGACATAAAAACTACATCGTATTACATTATAAAAAATACAGCGTATAAAGTGGTAATTATACCCGATCAAGAAGATTTTTATTTTGATGCATTACTTAAAACGTTAAAACTAGATAAAATATAATACAGGCTATTATTCAAAAAATAAGGAAAAAGAGGTTTCTTTATTTAAAACAGAATGTACGGTTAAATTGCCACCGTGTAGATGCATGATTTGTTTAGAAAGACTTAAACCGATACCTGTACCATCTTTTTTGGTGGTATAAAAGGGTACAAATATTTGATCCATAATATCAGGAGAAATTCCCGGGCCATTATCTTTAATAGTTATATATTTTTTACCCTCATTAGTATTCCCTAAAACACAAGTAACAACAGGGTTTTTGGTATCTTTTAATGCTTGAATTGCATTTTTACATAAATTTACCAAAATCTGGGTGATTTGTTTCTCATCGGCATAAATTTCAAGGTTTTTATGATGTATTTCTATACCAAAAGAAATAGTATTCAAATCCATTTGTGGAAACATCAAAACCTTTACTTTCTCTAATAAATCTTCTACTTTAATTATTTTCTTATCAGGTACAGGCACATTCAAAAAACTTCGATAGGATTGTACAAAACTCATTAAGTCATTTCCTTGATTTTTAATTACTTCTAATCCCTTTACCGTAGTATGGATTTTGTTTTTATCAATATCAGTTGTGGATACCACTCCGGCTTCATCTTTGTAATATTTTAAAATAGATTCTGATATAGAAGTAATTGGTGTAACAGAGTTCATGATTTCATGAGTTAAAACTCTAATAAGTTTTATCCAGGAATCTGTTTCCCTTTTGTCTAATTCATTATGTATATCTTGTATAGTAATTAATTTTAGCACTTTTCCATTTAGTACTAATTCTGTAGATTTAATAGACAGTTCTATGGTTTCGCGCTCATTGGTAAGTTGAAAAAGTTTGCGCTCAAAAGGTTGAAGAGAAATAAATAACTCATACAGATTTTTATCTACTTGTTCTAATTGTTTTATATGATTTAAAGGAGTGTAGTTTAATAATTTTTCAACCTTAGGATTTGCAAATAGAATATGTCCCTTGTTATTGTAGGTTAAAATACCTATTTCTGCATGTTTTAATATTTCTTGATAATACTGCTCTTGTGTTTGATTTTTTAGATGCACTTTTTGCATTACATCATTCAACATATTTAGACTTTGGTGTAAGGCATCAAAAGACTTTAAACCACTATTTTCTGGAAATCTAAGCGTAAAATCTTCATTTTTAATCGAATTAAAAAAATAAGCAATCTTTCTGTTAGTATGGTTTAAGTTTTGGATTAATAATATAGTTTGCAGCAAGAACACTAAAAAAACCAGAAAAGAAAAAGCATACAACTCTTTAACAAAAAGAAAGCTTAGGGCTAGTGCCGTGACCGAAAGTAAAATTATCCTGATAATTAATTGTATGTATAATCTTTGGCTTATCATCAGGCGTCAAATTTTTTTATTTTGTTATATAAAGTCTGTCTGGATATGCCAAGTTGGTTAGCAGCAGCACTATAGTTTCCATTATTTTTATCCAAAGCATTTTGGATCATCATCTGTTCCATTTCATCTAAGGTCTCCGGGCTTTTATCTAAGGAAGAAACAGAGTTTTTAGTTAGTAAAAAATCAGTAGGTTTTAAAACATTTCCTTCGCATAAAATTACAGCTCTCTCGATAGTATGTTGTAGTTCACGAACATTGCCCGGCCACAGATATGCCATTAACTTCTCTTCTGCAGTAGTATTTATCCTAAGAGAGGGTTTACCATATTTTGAAGCATATTTTTTTAAATAAAAATCTGCTAATATTAAAATATCGCTATCTCTTTCCCGAAGCGGAGGTACTTCTATATGTATGGTGTTAATACGATATAATAGATCTTCTCTAAAAACACCATCGCTTACCATTTGATTAAGATTACAGTTGGTAGCACATATTAAACGTATATTAACAGAGGTTTGTTTGTTGGATCCCACTCGTACCACGGTTCTGTTTTGTATGGCAGATAATAATTTTGCTTGTGTTTGCAGAGATAGATTTCCGATCTCATCCAGAAACAGAGAACCGTTATTTGCAGCTTCAAATTTACCTGCGCGATCTTCTTTTGCATCTGTAAAAGCTCCTTTTGTATGCCCAAATAGTTCGCTTTCAAAAAGAGTTTCAGAAATTGAACCCATATCCACACCTATAAAAACCTCATTTTTACGGGTAGACATTCTGTGTAATTCGCGAGCTATCAACTCTTTTCCTGTTCCATTTTCACCAGTAATCAAAACATTTACATCGGTTTTTGCCACTTTTCTAACCAAGTTAAGAACAGAGGTTAAAGCTTTAGAATTACCAATAATATAATTGCTATCCTGATTGATAACCTGCTTAAGATGACTTTCTTTCTGTTTTAATTCCTGTACTTCTTTTTTGGATTTACGTAGAGCATAAGCAGATTTTATAGTAGCCAATAGTTTTTCATTATTCCATGGTTTTAATATAAAATCCGTAGCACCCTCTTTTAGTGCTTCTACAGCAAGATCCACTGCTCCATAAGCTGTCATCATAATTACAGAGGTCTGAGGTGCTTTTTTCTTTATTTCCCGTAACCAAAACAGCCCTTCGTTACCAGTATTTACACCGGCCGAAAAATTCATATCTAATAAAATGATATCTATATCCTCTAAATTCTGAAATGAAGATATCTGATTCGGGTTAGAAATAGTGATTACCTGTTCAAATTCAAACTGTAACAAAATTTCGAGAGCACTCAATAAACTCTTATTATCATCAATGACTAAAACTTTTCCATTTTGCATAGTATGATTTTTTTGTGAACAAGGTAAAACTACAAATTTGCAATAGTATTTAGATAGTACTGTAAAATTATTGGACACTATTTGTATAATAATTTTACATTAAAAAAATGGAGTTATTACTTTTTTTACCGTAAATATCTTGTTATAAAGGCTTTATGTTTTTGGCATGGGATTAGGTTATGGGTTTGTGTACAAAAATTATATATCTAGTAATAAACAGATGAATTTTAAAACAAAAATCTTATGCATTTTATGGATTATAGTAACCAATACTATACATTCTCAAGAATCCTGGTCGTTAGAGGATTGTATAACCTATGCAATAGAGCATAATTTACAACTAAAAGATTTTAGATACAATCAACAAACCAATCAAGAAACCTATCGGCAATCTATACGAAACCTGCTGCCAGATATTAATGCATTTTCAGATTATAACATTCGATATGGAAGATCTGTAGATCCAAATAATAACAATATAGTAAACACAGATTTTTTCTCTAATAATTATAGATTAAATGCAGAGATTACCCTTTTTCAGGGGTTTCAAAAATTAAATACAATTAAAGCTTCAAAAATTTTGCATAAAGCATCTAATGAGGAAGCATTACATCAAAAATATTTATTAGCATTCAGAGTCATGTCTGCTTTTTATGATCTTCAGTTTATAGAAGGTTTATTGGTAATTTC
Organism: Aquimarina sp.; assembly: GCF_977115655.1. Taxonomy (NCBI): domain Bacteria; kingdom Pseudomonadati; phylum Bacteroidota; class Flavobacteriia; order Flavobacteriales; family Flavobacteriaceae; genus Aquimarina; species Aquimarina sp. The sequence continues at coordinate 15,998 of NZ_CDSBKO010000043.1, read as the reverse complement.
AAAAGAACAAGAACAAGTTTCGCAAAAAAATTATGCATTAGTAAAAAGACAAGTCGAAATAGGTCAAAAAGCAAAGGCCGATTTGTATGAAGCAGAATCTGCTTTGTTGGCAGACAAATTACTGGTTACCCAAAACGAAAACAAGATAGTTGCAGCAAAACTAAAACTAATACAAGAAATGAACCTGGAAGACGCTACCACTATCTCTATCCAATCATTAAGGATAGAAACTAATCCGGAAAAAACAGTTTTGCAAGCAGATAAAGATTCTATTTATAATACAGCAAAAACTTTTGTGCCCATACTAAAAGCACAAGAGTTAAGAGTAGAAGCAGCAAAAAAACAATTAGCCATTGCCAGAGGGGGGCTGTATCCCTCTCTGTCTTTTTTTGCCGGATATCAAACAGGATATTACGAAACCAATGTAAATGAAAACACACAGGAGGTGATACCGTTTAGTAATCAAATCAAAGATAATGTATCCAAATATATAGGAGTTTCTCTTAATATTCCTATTAGCAGCAGAGGGGCAAATCGATCGCGAATAAAACAGCAAAAGATAGAAATGATGCGAGCAAGCAATAATCTGGATCTTCAAAAACAAGAAGTATACCAACTCATACAACAACTTGTTCAGGAAGGAGAAGCCTTAAAGACAGAATATTTGCAGAGCTCACAAAAAATGAAAGCACAAACCTTAACCTTTGATGTAGCACAAAAAAAATACGAAAAAGGATTGATAAGTACCATAGAGCTTAACCAATCTAAAAACTTGCTGGCAAATTCACAAAATGAAAACTTGCAAGTACAATTGCGATTAAAAGTAAACGAAAGTACATTAGACTTTTATAAAGGGTCTCCGGTTTTTAATATAAATAGAGCACAATAAAATGGACGTAAAAATTGAAAAGAAAAAAGGATTAAGACCAAAACATTACGCATACATTGCTATTGGTATAGTACTGTTTTTTGCAGGATGGAAAATAGTATTTGGTAAATCTGCATCTACTTTTAGAACAGAAAAAGAAAAACTATCTATAGCAGAAGTTTCTTTCGGAAAATTTGATGATTATATAACCATTAATGGGGCAGTGGCACCAATAAGTACTATTTATATGGATGCCTATGAAGGAGGAAGAGTTACAGAAAAACTTATCGAAGAAGGAGCTATGGTAAAGAAAGGTGAAATTATACTAAAACTAGAAAACAGAGGACTTTATGAGCAGATTCTTGCCAGTGAAAACAATCTGGCATTAAAACAAAATGATTTGCGATCTACCAAATTAACTTTTGATTCAAGACAGGTAGAAGGTAAAAAAGATTTGGTAAGCTCTAAGTACGAATTACAGAAGCTAAAACGAAATTATGAGCAAAACAAAGCTTTGTACGAAGAAGAATTAATATCCAAAGAAGAATATCTGACTTCTAAAGAAAATTACGAACTTTCACAAAAGCAGTTTGAGATTATCGAATTACAAACCGAACAGGATAATGTATTACGAAGTACTTCTTTGCATGAATTAGATGAGGATCTGGCAAGAATGAAAAAAACTCTATCTATGGTTTATGAGCGTATAGATCATTTGAATGTTCGTGCTCCTGCAGATGGGCAACTAGGATTTTTAGATGCAGAGATAGGGCAGAATATTCAACAAGGGCAAAGAATAGGACAAATAAACGTATTAACAGACTATAAAATAGAAGCAACTATCGATGAGCATTATATTGATAGAGTAAAAAGAGATCTCACTGCTGTTTTGGATCGTAATGGTAAAGAATACCAATTGCGTCTTCGTAAAGTGTATCCCGAAGTACGTAACGGGAAATTTAAAGTAGATCTGGTTTTTGCAGACCAAAAACCAGAAACAATTAGATCGGGACAGAGTTATAATATCAAGCTACAATTAGGAGAGTCTAACGATGCTGTTTTATTGCCCAGAGGAAGCTTTTTTCAAAGCACTGGCGGACAATGGATTTTTGTCGTAGATGCCTCTGGCGAAGTGGCATGGAAAAGAGAGATTAGGATAGGAAAACAAAACTCACGATACTATGAGTTACTGGAAGGGTTAGAAGCAGGAGAAAAAGTAATAACTTCAAACTATGATAGCTTTGGAGATGCAGAAAAAATAGTTTTAAAATAGTATTTGTAAAAATCAATCAAAAAATGATACAGATAGAAAAGGTAAAGAAGAGTTTTAGAACCGAAGAGGTAGAAACTTTGGCGCTAAATAATGTAAATCTAAAAGTAGAAACAGGAGAGTTTGTAGCGATAATGGGACCATCGGGATGTGGTAAATCTACATTGCTTAATATTATTGGGATGCTGGATAATCCAAACGAAGGATATTATCATTTTGATGGGCAAGAAGTTGGTGGACTAAAAGAAAACCAACGCACCAAAATTAGAAAAGGAAACCTAGGATTTGTATTTCAGAGCTTTAACCTTATTGATGAACTTACTGTCTTTGAAAACGTAGAACTGCCACTTATCTATCTAAACGTTAAAAAAAGTGAACGAGAGCAAAAAGTAAGACAAGTGTTGGAGAGAATGAAAATAGCACATCGCGAAAAACACTTTCCGCAGCAATTATCCGGGGGGCAACAACAACGAGTAGCCATTGCCAGGGCAGTAGTAACCAATCCCAAGTTAATTTTAGCAGATGAGCCTACCGGTAATTTGGATTCTAAAAATGGGATCGAAGTAATGAACTTACTTACAGAACTTAATCAGGAAGGAACCACGATTGTTATGGTAACACACTCCGATAGAGACTCCCATTATGCCCATAGAGTAATTAATCTATTTGACGGGCAAATTGCTACCGAAAGCCAAAATCGTGCTATCGGAGCTAAAATATAATTTGTGATAAGGAAATATAAAGTATTAAGAACTCATCAATCTTGTTATAATCATCACATCAAAAAACGACAGTTATGTTTACAAATTATTTAAAAATCGCTTGGCGAAATTTACTGAAAAAGAAAGGATATTCTGCTATTAATATCGGTGGATTAACTATCGGTATGGCTTGCTTTTTAATGATTATGATGTACATACAAAATGAACTTTCGTATGATAATTATCATGAAAACAAAGATAGGATATACAGAGTTATCCATCATTTTGATAAAGAAGGAAAAGCCAGTCAGGTATGGGGTAATGCTCCTGTAGGTTCTATGCTAAAATCTGATTTTTCTGAAGTACTGGAAACGGTGCAGTTCTCAGGGAGATCTGATGTCTTGCTTAGCTATAAAGATCGTGCTTTTCAAGAAAACAACTGTTTTTTTGTTGACCCTACAGTATTTAAGGTTTTTAGCTGGCCTTTGGTTTCGGGGGATTCAAAAACAGCTTTAGAAGCACCATATTCGATTGTATTAACAGAAAGCATCGCCAAAAAATATTTTGGAAATGAAAACCCTATTGGAAAAACCATAAAGGGTGGACGAACGGGTGGTAGAGCAAATGAAGGAACATATACCGTAACCGGAGTTATGAAAGATATACCTTCGAATTCTCATTTTACATTTGATGTGTTAATGTCAATGAGTTCCTTTAGTCAATCATGGGCAACACCATTTGAATCGTGGGGTTATGTAGATTTCTATACCTATTTCTTGAGCTCTGAACACTTTGATATAAATGATTTTCAAACTAAAATACCAGATTTTATAAAAAAAAATGTAAAGTTAGATGAAGATAATTATTATAGTATTTCTTTTGAGTCTATAAAGGATGCATATTTACGGTCTGAGGTAGGAAGACAACCGGGAGTAACAGGTAATCTTTCTAATATTTACATATTTGCAATTATAGGTTTTTTTATTCTGATCATTGCTTGTATAAACTTTATGAATCTTGCAACTGCCCGTTCTATGGAAAGGGCAAAAGAAGTGGGTATAAGAAAAGTAATTGGGGCTGATAAAAAAGGATTGGTATATCAGTTTTTGGGAGAGTCTTTGTTTATGGTTGCATTTGCAGCAATATTTGCTATAGGTATAGTAATAGTATGTCTTCCCTGGATGGGAGAGATTACAGGAAAAAACTTTGTTTATAATGATGTTTTCAATAGAGCTACAATGCCACTATATATTGTTACTGTAATAGTAACCGGGATATTATCAGGGAGCTATCCAGCCATTATTTTATCAGGATTTAAGCCAATTAATGTGCTTAAAGGAATTTTTAAGACATCTCCAAAAGGGGTCAATTTAAGAAAGAGTTTAGTAGTATTTCAGTTTACCCTTTCGATAGCACTTATAGCAAGTACAGCGATTGTTTATTATCAGTTAGATTATTTACTAAATAAAAATTTGGGTTATGACCAGGAGCACATGCTTGTCATCGATTTTAATTATGATGAACAAGTCCTGAATAAACTAGAAGCAGTAAAAAATACATTTTTAACCCACCCTACAGTAATTTCTGCATCCGCTTCGCGTAGTGTTCCGGGAGGGTATTTTCCTGGCGCAGGCACACAAATTGAAACTATAGAGGGCGATCTAAGTATGCAAACTCTTTCATTATTTGAAGTAGATGTTGATTTTGTTCCACATTTTGGGATTGAAATGGCAGCAGGAAGACCTTATTCAAGAGATTTTCCTGCGGATACAATCTCGTCAATGGTCATAAATGAAGCAGCCATAAAGGTATATGGATATACAAAACCTTCAGAGATTATAGGAAAACGTTTTACGCAATGGGGCAAAGAAGGAACGATCATAGGGGTAATAAAAGATTTTAATTTTCAGTCTTTGCATCAAAAAGTAGAGCCAATGGCACTGCGATTTGAGCCAGAAAGCAGTAGGTATCTTACCCTTAAGATTCAATCGCAGGATTTACAGTCTACGATAGCCCAAATGAGAACAGTATGGTCTTCTGTTGTTCCTCACAGACCATTTTTATATAGTTTTTTAAATCAATCTTTTAATAAACAATACGAAGCAGATATACGATTTAAAACCCTGTTTACCCTGTTTTCTTGCCTTGCCATTTTAATAGCATGTTTAGGTTTATTGGGCTTAGCTACCTATAGCGCTGTTCAAAGAACCAAAGAAATTGGGATTAGAAAGGTTTTGGGAGCAGAAACTTCGAGCATAATCAAACTATTATCAAAGGATTTTGTTAAACTTATTTTGATAGCAATAATAATTGCCACACCGTTTTCATGGTATGCTATGACCAAATGGTTAGAGGTATATGCATACAGAATTGAAGTGAATTGGTGGATATTTATAGCTTCTGGTTGTATAGCTTTATTAATAGCCTTATTAACGGTTAGTTTTTATGCTTTTAAAGCAGCTATACAAAATCCGGTTAAAAGTCTAAGAACAGAATAAATCAGTTTAGACCTCGCAGGTTTTACAAAAACCTGCGAGGTCTATTAAAAAACGACAGTTATGTTTAAAAATTATTTAAAAATAGCATTCAGAAACCTTTGGAGGCATCGCGGTTTTTCGCTTATCAATATATGTGGATTAGCTATTGGATTAACTAGTGGATTTCTAATTTTATTATATGTTGGGTTTGAGTTAAGTTATGATCGTTTTCATTCTAAATCAAACTCCATATACAGGGTAGTGGCAGATATTAAAACGCCCACAGATCTAATGAAAATGAGCAGACCATCTTTTGCAGTACCACCACATCTGTTAAAAGAGTTTCCAGAGATCGTTAGTGCGGTTAGGGTAATGAATATAAATCTGGACGTACGTAATGATAAAATAAAATTAAAAGAAAAAAATGCTGTTGCAGCAGATTCTTCCTTTTTTAAAATGTTTGATTTTAAATTAGTGCAAGGAGATAAGAGCAGCATTCTTAAAGAACCTTTTAGTATTGTAGTATCCCAAACCACCGCAAAAAAATATTTCGGAAACGAAAATCCTGTTGGGCAAACCCTAAAAATCAAAAATGAAGATATAGACGATCGTAGCTTTACCGTTACAGGATTAATGCAGGATATGCCAGAAAATTCTCATATACAAGCAGATATGATAATCTCTATGACCACATATACGCAAGGTGTTCTTACAGATTTAGATAACTATTGGGGGACTTATGATCCCTCTGCATATATTTTGGTACACCCTAATACAGACCCCAAGTATCTGGAATCCAAATTTCCAGAATTTTTAGAAAAAAATATAGGAGAGTCCATGCGGGAAGATAAATCCTATGTCTCTCTTTTTTTAGAACCTTTACAAGAAGTCTATTTGCACTCTCCTAGAGGAGGTAGAATAAGTGGAGACATGAACTCGATTTATGTATTTTCTATAATTGCAATTTTTATACTATTAATTGCATGCATAAACTTTATTAATCTAACTACAGCACGTTCTGTAGAACGTGCTAAAGAAGTAGGAGTACGCAAAGTAATAGGAGCACAAAAACAGCAATTGGCACTACAATTTATAGGAGAATCTATTATTATAGCACTCCTTGCATCTATAGTATCTATAATCCTAATAACATTGCTTCTACCAATGTTTAATGCTATATCAGGAAAAATTATAAGCAGTAGTATTTTTGCAAACCCTGCGCATTTGGGGATTCTTTTTCTTACAGCCTTTGCGATAGGAGCGTTAGCAGGAACGTATCCTGCATTTGTGTTATCCTCTTTTAAGCCTGTTCATGTTTTAAAAGGTAATTTTTCTACCGGAAAAAGAGGAGTGATTTTAAGAAAAGGATTGGTAATAACACAATTTACAATTGCAATTGTATTAATAATAGGCACTATAATTATCTATAACCAGATGCATTTTATGCGCAATCAGGAGTTGGGATTTAATAAAGACCAGATACTTGTTTTAGAAACTAATATTTCGCCGGCACAAAAAGAATTAAAATATAATCTGGATAACCTTAAAGGAGTACTCTCTACCAGTCTTGTTTCAAGTGTTCCCGGGGCGAATAATAATACAGCATATTCGTTAATGAAAAACAAAGATGGAGAAGAACAGGTTGCAAATCTGGATGCCTTTTTTATGGATTATAATTTTATATCCCAATTTGGATTAGACATCGTAGCAGGTAGAAGTTTTTCCAGGGATTTTGCAACAGATTCTACAGAAGCTATGGTTGTTAACGAAAAAACCGTTGAGTTATTAGGGTACAGTAGCCCGCAAGAAATTTTGGGAGCTCATTTTTCGCAATGGGGCAAAAACGGAGAAGTTATAGGAGTAGTAAAAGATTTTCATTTTAGATCATTACAACAAAATATTCGTCCGTTAACGATGACAATAGCACCAGATAGAACAAATCTTTTGGCGGTTACTATAAGTGCAAAAAATATAGAAGAAACCCTGTCTGCAATACAACAAAAATGGGAAGTCGTTTTACCCGATGATCCATTTAGTTTTTATTTTTTGGATGAAGCTTTTGATCTGCAATATCGCACACAAGAGCGTTTTGGAAACCTGTTTTTGTGTTTTGCAGTATTGGCAATTTTAATATCCTGTTTGGGATTGTTAGGACTTGCAGCATACAGTACCCTACAACGCAAACGAGAGATAGGAATACGAAAAGTTTTAGGAGCTTCTGTTACCAAAGTAGTTACTCTTTTATCCAAAGAGTTTATAACTCTGGTAGGTATTGCATTTATAATAGCAGCGCCTTTAGCATGGTTTATAATGAAGTATTGGCTAGAAGACTTTGCATATAGAATACAAATACAATGGTGGATGTTTGCTATTGCAGGAATATCTGCAGTACTCATTGCATTAATAACCGTTAGTTTTCATGCTATAAAAGCCTCTGTTGTTAATCCGGTAAAAAGTTTACGAACAGAATAAATCAGTTCTAATCTCACCGGTTTTTTAAAACTTGTGAGGGATAAATAATAATATATCATGTATACCTTATATTTTAAAATAACAATTAGATATCTTTTAAAGAATAAGCTCTATTCTGTAATCAATATTTTGGGATTATCTATCGGAGTAGCTTCTTTCATTTTGATCATGGTTTATGTTAATTATGAGCGTAGTTATGACAGCTTTGATGGGTCTGAAGATGTATATCGTGTATATATGGATTATAAACAAGGAGATACTTTTGTTCCCGGAGATGCGCAAACCTACAACCTTACCGGACCCACGATAAAAAATAAATTTCCAGAAGTATTGGAGCAAGTACGTCTTTATAAATTTGAGGAAGTAGTATTTACCTATAACAATAAGATCTTTAAAGAAAAAGATGGAGCATTAGCAGATCCATCATACTTTGATATTTTTAAATACCCATTACTAAAAGGAGATCTGAATAGTGTTTTACAGGAGCCTAATACCATTGTTTTAACACAAAATTTGGCAACAAAGTTGTTTAGAGATGAAAATCCCATAGGTAAAGACATAGTCGCTTTTTCAGCAGGAAACGAAGTACTACTAAGGGTTACTGGTATCATGAATAATGTACCCAAGACTACCCATATAAAAACAAATTTTTTGATTTCGTATGCCACGATCCATACTTGGGATACATTTGAAAAAAAGGATAGAGAACCAAATTGGAATCAAAATCACTTTTTTACCTACTTTAAGGTAGATAAAAACGCAAATATCGATGTGCTTAAATCAAAAATAATCGCTTGGGATTTTCAAGGTAATTTTCGGGAACGGCATAATATAGAATCCTTAGAAGATATTCATTTGTATTCTAATAAACCCTACGAGGCAGAAGTAAACGGAAGTGCGGTGCGAGTGAAATTTTTGACTGCCATTGCCATTGTTATTCTTATACTTGCCTGGTTAAACTATATTAATCTATCTACAACAAAATCTTTGGAGCGTACCAAAGAAGTAGGTATTCGCAAGGTAGCAGGGGCGCAACGAGCACAATTAGGGATACAATCGGTTATAGAATCAATGATTCTAAATTTTTGGGCAATACTACTGGCTATATGCATAAGTATATTTGTACTTTCTATATATAACAATGCTACTGGTAGCGAATTAGCTTTAACTGTAGAAACAATAAAACAACTATCTCCTGTTATCGCCATTGTAATTCTTGCAATACTACTGGTTAGTTTATATCCCGCATGGGTATTAAGTAGCTATAGTCCTTCAAAAGCTTTAAAAGGAAAAATAAGAGCTTCTGCGAATGGTTTGCATATAAGAAAAGGATTAATTATTACACAGTTCCTAGCTACAATAGTATTAGTTATGAGTACTATAGTGATTACCAAGCAAATTAACCATTTGCAAAATCAGCCTTTGGGGACTTCATTGAATAACATTATAGCTTTTTCAGGAGAATTGCTCACTAAAAAAGATGCAGTTTTAGAGAAAAAATATGAGGTAATGAAAAATGAAATTATGAAGCTGCCTTATGTTACCCATGTGGTGACTTCTAAGACATTTCCTGGGGATGATTTTGGAAACTTATCCTCTTCTGTTGGAATAACTTATCCAGACGGAACAGAAGATGATCATAACGTAAATTATAGTTATGAAGTAAATAATCCAGAGTATTTTGAAATGATGGATATGAAATTTGTTGCCGGAAGTACATTTTTGCCTAACAACAAAGAGAAAAACCAACAAGTGGTAATCAACGAAAAAATGGCACAAATGATAGGGATTAGTAATCCAAAAGAAGCCATAGGTCAAAAAATAAAATTTTGGAATGAAGAATGGAATATTACAGGAATCGTAAAAAACTACCACCATTTTGGATTAAAGACCTCTGTGATACCAATTATTATACGCTATAGTAAAGTCGATAATTATATGCTAGTCAAATTTGATACGACCATAACCTCTGCATCAGGGTATACGCAAGCCATTACTCAAATAGAAAATGTATGGAAACAAACATTTCCTGAAAGTACGTTTGATTATACATTTGTTGATAAGCAATTTGATGCACAATATGATGATGACAGGCAATTTAATAAAGTATTCAGAGCTTTTACCATACTTGCCATATGTATTGCAGCCTTAGGGTTATTTGGGTTAACATCGTATACCTGTGTACAACGCAAAAAAGAAATAGGAATCAGAAAAGTAAACGGAGCAAGTATTTTTAAGATTCTGAAATTACTAAACATTGATTTTATCAAATGGATAGGAATTGCTTTTGTCATAGCGATTCCAATAGCTTGGTACGCTATGAATTCCTGGCTCGAAAATTTTGCAGTAAAGACGACGATAAGCTGGTGGATATTTGTGCTGGCAGGAATAGTAACGCTGGTAATTACATTACTTACAGTAAGTTGGAAGAGTTTTGTAGCTGCAAGTGGAAACCCCGTTAATGTACTAAGAGATGAGTAGTAGGGTATCAATGAATAAAAAAACAAAATTATGTTTAAAAACCATATTAAAATAGCTTGGAGAACCCTTTTAAAGCATAAAAGTTTGTTTGCCATAAATAGTATTGGTTTAGCAATAGGGATTGCTACCGCATTAATCATCGCATTATTTGTAATAGATGAATTTAGTTATGATCGTTTTCATAAAAAAGCAGAGCAGATAGTAAGAGTGGTATTTAATGCCAAAATAAATGGAGAAGAAATAAAAGAAGCAGTGGTTATGGCCCCTGTTGGGCAAACTCTAAAAAACGAATTTCCAGAGGTAGTACAAACTACACGTATCAGAAATATCGGAAATTCAAAAATAACATATCAAAACAGTTCGTATAGAAATAGTACTCTTGCGTATGTAGACCCTAATTTTTTAGAGGTATTTACCTTACCAATTATAAAAGGTAATACGATTGCACCGTTACAAAAACCAAATACTCTTGTTATTACAAAAAAACAGGCTAAAAGATATTTTGGAAGCACAGATGCAGCAATAGGTAAAATGGTTTCGCTAAATAATGAAGAAGCGGTATATGAGGTTACTGCGGTAATAGAAGAAATGCCTAAAAACTCTCATTTTCATTTTGATATATTGGCTTCTATGAATTCTCGGGAGGATGCACAATCTACCTCGTGGACAGATTCCAATTTTCATACCTATCTCGTATTACAAAAAGAATATGATTATAAATTATTAGAAGCAAAATTGCCACAAATCCTTAAAAAATATATGGGACCTCAGGTACGAGAAGAACTTGGAGTATCGTATAATGAGTTTACAAAAGACAATCAATTAGGGCTTTTTTTACAACCACTAACAAGTATTCATTTAGAGTCAGATTTTGTAGCATCTTCAGAACTGGAACAAGGAGGAGATATAAAATACATCTATATATTTAGTGCTGTTGCTTTGTTTATGTTGCTTATTGCTTGTATTAATTTTATGAATTTGTCTACTGCAGCAGCAGCAAAAAGAGGTAAAGAAATTGGAGTTAAAAAAGTATTGGGTTCTGGAAAAAACAATTTGATATATCAGTTTTTAACAGAGGCATTATTAACGACCATACTAGCAATGATACTAGCAGCTGTATTAGTGGTGTGTTCCCTATCGTTTTTTAATAACGTATCTGGCAAAGAACTGCAGTGGTCTTATTTACTTAGCCCTTATACATTTATTATTCTTACAGGATTAACCGTTTTTATAGCATTATTGGCAGGGGGTTATCCAGCATTTTATCTATCTTCTTTTACACCGCTAACCGCATTAAAAAGTAAATTTTCTGGTATAGGAAATTCTAAAGGTATTAGAAGTGTATTAGTAGTTTTTCAATTTGTTATTTCTGTCACTCTCATATTTGCTACGCTCATTATAGAACAGCAAATGTCTTTTATTCAAAATAAAAAACTAGGATTTGATAAAGATCAAATAGTAGTACTTAATGAATCTTATTTGTTAGGGAACAATAATATCTCTTTAAAAAATAAAATTTTAAAAGATGCCAGAGTAGCAAATGTTTCTCATTCGGCTTTTGCTCCTATTGGGCCATCCGACAATAACATGTCTGGGATTTTTATAGATAATAAATTTAAAAGACGAATGTTTGTTTATAATATCGACGATAACTATATCCCAACCATGGGGATGGAGCTAATAGCAGGAAGAAATTTTTCTAAAGATTATGGGGCAGACTCTGGTAATGTTATTCTTAATGAAAAAGCGGTAAAAGTACTTGGCTTTGAAAAAGATGATGTCCTTGGTAAAACATTTATAAGAGATACTAATCATGGTAAACAACAACTAACCATTACAGGAGTAGTAAAAGATTTTCATTTTAAGTCCCTGCACCAAACTATAGAGCCTTTGCTAATGCTAAATAATCCTTATGGAGGATTAATTATAAGAGCAAAAACAACACAAATGGCAGGACTTATAAAAAGTATTGAAAACACGTGGAACAGCTTTGAAAGTAGCGAACCGTTTCATTATACTTTACTAGATCAAGCATATAACCAAACCTACCTTACCGAGCAAAAAATGGGTAATATCCTTACTATATTTACTATCCTTACCATTTTTGTTGCATGTTTGGGATTGTTTGGGTTAGTGACTTTTACTGCAGAACAAAGGTTTAAAGAGATCGGTATTCGAAAAGTACTTGGGTCTACCATACCACAAATTATAGCAATGCTTTCCGCAGAATTTATAAAACTGGTATTTATTTCATTTTTAATAGCATTTCCGCTTGGTTTTTATTTTATGAATATATGGCTTCAGGGGTTTGCGTATCGTACGCAAATACAGTGGTGGGTATTTGTTTTGGCAGGAGGCATCACTGTGTTTATAGCATTTATAACTATAGGGTGGAAAAGCTTTAAAGCTGCATCTATGAATCCAATCAAAAGTTTACGAACAGAATAAATCAAATCAGCGTAGACCCCGCAGGTTTGCAAAACCTGCGAGGTCTACAAATAATCAAAATTATGATTAAAAACTATATTAAAATAGCGTGGAGAAATATGATAAAGAATAAAACATTTTCTTTTATCAATATTTTTGGACTTTCGGTAGGGTTAGCAACGTGTTTACTTCTCATTCTTTATATTATGGATGAAACAAGCTATGATACCCACCATAAAGATGCAGACACAGCATATCGTATAGTAATGGAATCTGCAGGTGAAAAACTTGCCACCTCATCCGGGCCTATGGCAGAAACCCTTAAAAATGAATTTCCAGAAATAAATACTACAGCAAGGCTCTTAAAGTTTCCTAATGTAGATAAATTTCTTTTACAGAATAGCAAAAAAGAAGTTCAATTTTATGAGACTAATGGGTATTATGTAGATGCTACTTTTTTTAAAATATTTACTTATGATTTTAAATATGGAGATCCTGAAACGGCACTAAATAAACCAAATACAGTAGTTCTTTCAGAAAAAGTAGCCAATAAATTATTTGGAGATATAAATCCTGTAAACGAGGTTATGGATATAGAAATTCCTTTCGGGACAACTAAATATACCATCGTTGGGGTGTATAGAGGAGATACCTATAAATCCCATATTACCGCAAATCTTTTACTATCGATGAAAAATAATAATGTTGGGCAATGGGTAGATAGTCAGGAAGGGTTACTGGGTAATAATCTTTTTCATACCTACATACAATTAAAAAAAGGAAGCAATAGTGCTAGTGTAGAGCAAAAGCTTCCGGATTTTGTAGAAAGACATATTGGGGATCAACTACGAGAAATTAATTTTGAAAGACATTATATTCTGCAACCTTTACAGGATATTTACCTTACTTCTAATATGCAATGGGAAATATCTGCCAATGGCAATAAGACGTATATCTATATATTTAGCGCTATTGCAGCATTTTTATTGCTTATTGCCTGTATTAATTTTATGAACCTCTCCACAGCAAGATCTGAAAAAAGAGCGAAAGAAGTTGGTATGCGTAAAGTTTTAGGAGCTAAAAAAAATACATTAGTCTTTCAGTTTTTAGGAGAATCCCTACTATTATCTGTATTAGCATTAATAATTGCACTGTTCATTGTATTGGCATCCCTTCCTTTTTTCAATACCCTTACAGGTAAAAACCTTTTACTTTTTCAATATCCTAGTATTCTAATATTTATTGTAGGTCTGGCATTAACAACAGGGCTTTTATCAGGATTGTATCCAGCATTTTATTTATCCTCATTTAAGCCAATCACTGTTTTAAAAGGAACTCTGGTAAATTCGTTTTCTGCAAAAGCTATTCGTAAAGGATTAGTAGTTTTTCAGTTTACCATATCTGCTTCTCTTATTTTGGTAGCTGGGGTTATTTGGCAACAAATGGAGTATCTTAAAAACAAAGATTTAGGATTTAAGAAAGAACAACAACTATTAATACCATATAGAAACCCATCGGCAGCAAAAAATTATACCGCTTTTAAGACAGAAATCTTAAAAAATCCAAACGTTAGTTCTGCAACAGCAGGAGATTCATACCCAGGATTACAGATTACTAGTGACAATTCTTTTTATGGAGAAGGAAAAACCATGAAAGACAATGTCTATACAAGATATGGTATGGTAAAAGCAGATTATATAGAAACATTGGGGTATGAATTGCTTGCAGGCAGAACATTTTCTAAAAATAGTACTAAAGATTCGACAGCTATTATACTTAATGAATTAGCGATAAAAAAATTGGGATATGAAACCAGCACTGCTGTTGGACGTAACGTATATTATGAATGGAATAAAGAAAAATATAGCTTAGAGATTATTGGGGTGATTAAAGATTTTAACTTTAAAAGTTTGCACGAACCTATTGCGCCCTATGGTATAAGAAGCCTTGGACAGAATCAACCCGCTTATTTTATAGCTACTTTAAAACAAGGAAATTTTAAAAATACTATAGCAGATATTAAAAAAATATGGCAAACCATGAACCCTGATACTCCTTTTGAATATTCTTTTTTAGATCAGGATTTTGATAACAATTATAAGGCAGAACAGCAGACTTCTAGTATTGTTTTTGGCTTTATGTTTATTGCAATTTTTATTGCATGTATTGGTCTTTTTGGTTTAGCTTCCTTTACTACAGAACAACGTAAAAAAGAAGTAGGTATACGCAGGGTATTAGGAGCATCTGTACTAAGTATAACTTCGATGCATTTAAAAGATTTTTTAAAACTGGTTTTACTTGCAATGGTAATTGCAAGTCCATTAGCATATTATATGGGAGATAAGTGGCTTCAGAATTTTGCATACCGTATCCCTATTGGGTGGCAATTATTTGTTGGGGCAGCTGCAATAGCATTAGTAATTGCATTGATAACCGTAGGATCTCAAGTAATTAAAGCAGCTTTACAAAACCCTGTAAAAAGTCTAAGAACCGAATAAATTAAATCAGCGCAGACCTCGCAAGTTTCCCAAAACCTGCGAGGTCTACTAAAAAACTAAAATATAATGTTAGTACAACTAAAAAACATATCCAAATGGGTAAACTCTGGCGGACAGAAAACCTTTTTATTAAAAGATGTGGATCTATGGGTGCATGAAGGAGATTTTATATCCATCATGGGACCATCGGGATCGGGTAAATCTACTTTGCTAAATATCATCGGGATGCTCGATAATTTTAATGAAGGAGAATATACTTTCTTAGAAGAACCAGTACATTCCCTTAAAGAAAAACACAGAGCTAATCTCTACAAACAATACATTGGATTTGTTTTTCAGGCATATCATTTAATTGATGAACTAACTGTAAAAGAAAATCTGGAGATGCCACTTTTGTATAAAAAACATAGTAGCAGCGAACGAAAATCTTTGGTTGCAGATATGCTGGATCGTTTTAATATAGTAGGTAAAAAAGATTTGTTCCCTTCGCAATTAAGTGGGGGACAACAACAATTAGTTGGGATTGCCAGAGCACTTATTGCCAGCCCAAAACTGATTCTGGCAGACGAACCTACCGGAAACCTGAACTCTAAACAAGGAGATGAAATCATGGAGATCTTTAAAGAGTTAAATAAAGACGGAGTTACCATTATACAAGTAACCCATTCTGAAAAAAATGCAGGATATGGTTCCCGAATTATCAATTTATTAGATGGTAAGATAGTGTAGCTTGCCATCCCAGCGTCTGGTTTTTGTCATCCTATGTTTGTATAGGGTTTAAATTTCAATAATGATTTACTTTGT
>NZ_CDSBKO010000042.1:0-54347 GCF_977115655.1 Aquimarina sp. | reverse complement strand
AAACTTTCATTTAAGCAGTATTGGTCGTGGATTCCGTTTTGCAACGGAATGACAACACTTTGACTGCCCTACTTGTTCTCGATACATTTTCTTTGCTTTGCAATCCAAGAAAACACTCGAACTGACCCAGATGATACATTTTCTTTGTTCTGTAACGGAATGACAAATCCGATTATGTGTGTGCCCTGTAATTGTTGTACTGTAGGTAAACTTTTACTTAAACAGTATTGGTCGTGGATTCCGTTTTGCAACGGAATGACAACACTTTGACTGCCCTACTTGTTCTCGATACATTTTCTTTGCTTTGCAATCCAAGAAAACACTCGAACTGACCCAGATGATACATTTTCTTTGTTCTGCAACGGAATGACAAATCCGATTATGTGTGTTCCCTGTAATTGTTGTACTGTATGTAAACTTTTATTTAAGCAGTATTGGTCGTGGATTCCATTTTGCAACGGAATGACATATCAGGTCACTATTATGTCTTAATTTTTTGTCTCATAGGTATCCAAAACTAGTATCTATAGTTCTACAAAAAAAATGAGGCTGTCTAAAAAGTAATTTTTGATAAAATTAAGCTGAATTATTTGTAGTATTTTCTAAAAAAAACTTTATTTCTTTCAGTAAAACCTTCTTTTAGAGTCGGTTTTTTGAAGTATTCATAATAAAAAAGAGGGTATCTAAAAAGTCAGACACCCTCTTTTTTTAATACACTATTTTTTATTTATCGCTTAGGGATTTCTTTTAAAATCTCTTTTACAAATTTCCAATATTTTTGCACCGATGATATGCTTGCTCTTTCGTCCGGAGAGTGTGCTCCTAATATTGTTGGCCCAAAGGATATCATATCCATATCTGGATAATTTTGCCCAAGGATACCACATTCTAAACCAGCATGGCAGGCAGCAACATGTGCTTTTTCGCCATTTAATTTTTCATATAGTGTATCCAATACTTTTAATATTGGCGAATCCATATTTGGTGCCCATCCCGGGTAATCTCCACCTGTAGTTACCTCGCATCCTGTAAGCTCAAAAGTGGCTCTTAGTTTGTTTACCAAATCTTGTTTAGAGGTTTCTACACTACTACGGGTTAAACACTTTACAGAAATTTCTCCATCTGCAATAGTTACTTTTGCTATGTTATTTGAGGTTTCTACCAAATCGGGTATCGATGCACTCATGGTATACACCCCATTATGTGCTGCATACAATGCTTTTATAATCCCTTCTTGCACCCCTAACTCCATTACATTATCCGGGGTAGCTATTGCAGTAACTTCTATTACCAAATTAGGTTCTGTTATAGCCAGTTCTTTCTGAATTATTTTAGACAACTCTCCTGTTTCAAACTCAAAAGCTTCTGCCTGTATCTTATCTACTACTACAGTGGCAAAACTTTCTCTTGGAATTGCATTGCGTAGGCTTCCTCCTTCTATATTGTTTATTTGTAACCCAAAGTTTTCGAACCCGTCAAATAAAAGACGGTTCATTATCTTGTTTGCATTACCCAAACCTTTATGAATATCCATACCCGAATGCCCACCATTAAGTCCTCGTATGGCAATAGTATATGCTGTTTTACCTTCTGCTACCGTTTCTTGTTTATAACTTCTTGTTGCAGTAACATCTATACCACCGGCACATCCCACTCCTATTTCATCATCCTCTTCGGTATCCAGATTTAGTAATATCTCTCCGTCTAACAAACCTCCTTCTAGCCCCATTGCCCCTGTCATCCCTGTTTCTTCATCGATAGTAAACAATGCTTCGATTGCAGGGTGTGGTATATCTGTAGATTCCAGAATCGCCATAATAGTTGCTACTCCCAATCCGTTATCTGCTCCCAGAGTAGTGCCATTAGCTCTCACCCAATCCCCATCGATACGCATTTCTATTCCCTGAGTATCAAAATCAAAATCGGTATCTGCATTTTTTTGATGTACCATATCCAAATGCGATTGCATCACTATCGTTTTGCGATCCTCCATACCTGCCGTAGCTGGTTTTTTGATAATAACATTACCTACGGCATCAACATGCACAGGTAATCCCAAGGATTCTCCATAGTTTTTCATAAATGCAATCACTCGTTCTTCTTTTTTTGAAGGGCGCGGTACTGCATTAAGGTCTGCAAATTTATTCCAAAGGTTTTGGGGTTCTAAAGCTCTTATTTCTGAATTCATAGATCTGTTATTTTTAGAACTGCGAAATTCTATATTTTAAATTAAGTATCAAAGTTTAAGAAGAGTAAAGTGTATAAGTTTATAAATTACTTTTAATAGATACTAAAAAACTCTTAATTCTTGATTCTTCTACCAATTTAACTTTGAAATTGTACATATATTTACGCAATGCAAGCAAAGACAAAACTATATCTTACTATATTATTACCTGTTCAAATCCTTATTATTAAGGGGATTTCTTTCTTTCCTGAAACTGTAGAACGGTTTTATAGTAACGGTTTATTTGTGTATACTTCAAAAATTTTGCGATATGTATTTGGATGGTTACCGTTTTCGTTTGGGGATATTTTATATAGTGTATGCATCGTTTTACTTATTCGGTTTTTCATAAAAAAAATACGCTCAAAAGCTTTATTTAAAAAAGAAGTTCTACTTGATATTGGCGCCACACTATCTATTATTTATGCCAGTTTTCATATACTATGGGGGATAAATTATTACAGGTTACCGTTACATGAAATATTAAAGATTGAAGATACTTATACTGAAAAAGAATTAATCATGGTTTCTGAAAAACTAATCGCTCATGCCAATTCTTTGCATGCTACTTTAGAGCCCAAAGATTCTTTATCTATACAAATACCATATAATAAGGAGCTAATATTTGAAAAAACCATTCCGGCTTACGATCAATTACATACACTACTGCCAGGTTTAAAATACCATCCAAAAAGTATTAAAAAATCTATATTAAGTCTCCCGCTTACATACATGGGATTTAGCGGATACTTAAACCCTCTTACCAACGAGGCACAGGTAAATGGTTTGATCCTTAACTATAAAACCCCTACAACAAGCTGCCACGAAGAGGCACACCAATTAGGTTTTGCCAAAGAAAATGAAGCTAATTTTATTGCTGCATTAACTACCATGAATTATGAGGATCTGTATTTTAAGTATAGTGGAACCACTTTTGCTTTAAAATTTTGCCTTAATGATTTATACCTGCGCAACGAAGAAAAGGCAATTTGCCTGGCAGAAGAATTAAGACCCGGCATACGAGCAAATTATCGTGAGGTAAATGAGTTTTGGGAGTCTTATGAAAATCCGTTAGAGTTTATTTTTGAAAGTACTTACGACAAATACCTAAAAATCAACAACCAACCCGATGGTATGGAAACCTATAGCTATGTGGTGGCTTTGCTGGTTAATTATTATAAAACAAAACCGATCTAATACGTAAGGTCGGAGGCTGGAGGCTGGAGGTCGGGTGTCCGAAGTCGGGTGTTTGAAGTCGGGAGACGGAGGTTGAGAGTCGGGTGTTTGAAGTCGGGTGTCCGAAGTCGGGAGACGGAGGTCGGAGGTCGGGTGTTTGAAGTCGGGAGTCGGAGGTTGGGAGTATAGAAATGTCCGTTTACTTGTAAATGTTGTAGCACCCTACAAACTCCCTTCCCTTTGGGAAGGGCCGGGGATGGGAGAAATGTTGAAGTGTGAAGCCCGATGCTGAAAGACGGGAGACAGAGGTCAAAAATTAAAACACTTCCCTAAACTAAAAAACCTCAAAATTTCAAAAACCATCCTGTTAAAAAATTATTAATTAACAGTATCTTCGTAGTGCAACTACTATCTTTAAAACCTATTCAATTTACTTTACACTATTTTCTATGAAAAAACTTCTATTATCGCTTACGGTGGTATGTGGGATTTTAAATTCTTATTCTCAGGATTATTTTCCTAAAAATGACGGGGTTAATACTACAGATTCTAACTATACCGTATTTAAAAATGCTACCATTCATACCACACCCGATTCTGAAATTAAAAACGGAACGCTGGTAATCCAAAAAGGTAAAATTGTAGAGGTCGGAAACTCTGTTACTATCCCTGCCAATAGCGTTATTATTGATCTAAAGGGAAAGCATATTTATGCTTCTTTTATCGACCCTTACACCAATTTTGGTATAGAAAAACCAAAACCTAAAGGAGGAAGCCCCTTTGAAGGCAATCCTCAATATGAAGCATCCAGAGAAGGATATTATTGGAACGATCATATTCGACCAGAAACCAATGCACTTACTCATTTTAAATATGATGCAAAAAAAGCTACAGAATATATCCAACAAGGATTTGGAGTCCTTCATACCCATAGCCCCGATGGTATTGTAAGAGGAACAGGATTACTAATTGCTTTAAATAATGAAGGAACCGAAGGAGAACGATTATTAAGCGATCGGTCTGCACAATTTTTGTCTTTTTCAAAAAGCAATAAAAGTAAGCAACTCTACCCTACCTCTTTAATGGGAGCAATAGCATTATTAAGACAAATGTATTATGATGCCAATTGGTATGCTACCGGTAACGCAAACAACAAAGATTTATCTTTAGAAGCTTTACACCGAAATAAAAACCTTCCGCAAATTTTTGAAGCAGGAAGCAGAATAAACGGTCTTAGAGCAGATAAGATAGGAGATCAGTTTAATACACAATATATTATTGTTGGTGGTGGAGATGAGTATGCAAAAATTGATAAAGTAAAGGCTACCAATGCCAAATATATTATCCCTTTGGATTTTCCTGATGCCTACGATGTGTCTGATCCTTTTGCTGCCAACTTAGTAAGTTTGGGAGATATGCGCCACTGGAATCAGGCCCCCACAAATCCATCGGTTTTATCCAAAAACGGAATCTCTTTTGCGTTGACCACACACAAACTAAAAAAAACAGAAGACCTTACCTCCAGAATAGAAAAAGCAATCCAACATGGTTTAGACAAAAAGACTGCTATTGCTGCTCTTACCACTATTCCTGCGCAAATTTTAGGAAAAAGTGATCTGCTAGGGAGCCTTAAAAAAGGAAGCTATGCCAACTTTTTGATTACCAAAGATGAATTGTTCTCTAAAGACAATATACTGTATGAAAACTGGGTACAAGGTCATAAAAATGTAATCAACGACAGGACTGCTCCCGATATAAATGGTACTTATAATCTAACCGTTGCAGACACTACCTATGAGATGTCTGTCTCAGGAAAAACTTCTGATCCCAAGGTCGAAATCAAATTAGGAGAGACTAAATTAGGAACAAAAATAAGCCGAACAGAGGATTGGGTACATCTTACTTTTACGGATGCCGATACCACAAAGACCCAATATACCAGAATTGTATCCCGGGTTAATGACACTGCCACACTTTGGAGTGGTAAAGCAATTCTGCCCAATGGATCTGAAACTTCTTTTTCTATACAAAAGAAACCAGAAGATGCTTCTGCTAAAAAACCGGAAGAAAAACCAGAAGAAAAACCAGAAATACTGCCTGTTACCTATCCAAATATTGCGTATGGTAATGCTCAATTACCAAAATCAGAAACCATCCTGTTTAAAAATGCTACGGTTTGGACAAATGAAACTGATGGAATTTTAACAGAAACCGATGTATTGATAAAAGATGGTAAAATATCTGCCGTTGGTAAAAATCTTAGTGCCACAAATGCAACTATAATAGATGCCACAGGAAAACATATTACTGCAGGAATAATAGATGAACACTCTCATATTGCAGCAGCAGCAATTAATGAGGCGGGGCACAACTCCTCTGCAGAGGTAACTATCGAAGATGTGATATCCCCGGATGATATTAATATCTACAGAAACCTTGCCGGCGGGGTTACTTCTATACAAATACTGCACGGGTCTGCAAACCCTATTGGGGGCAGGTCTGCAATTATAAAACTAAAATGGGGACAAGATGCCGATAACCTTATATTTCCTAACTCTCCTAAATTTATAAAATTTGCTTTAGGTGAAAACGTAAAGCAAAGCAACTGGCAAAGTTTTAGCCGTTTTCCGCAGTCCAGAATGGGAGTAGAACAATTGTATATGGATTATTTTTCTCGTGCAAAAGAATACGAAAAACTTAAAAACAGCGGAAAATCGTATCGTAAAGATACCGAGATGGAGACTCTTGTTGAAATCCTTAATGGAGAACGCTATATAAGCTGCCACTCTTATGTACAAAGTGAAATCAATATGCTTATGAAAGTTGCCGAAAAATTCAACTTTAAGATCAATACTTTTACGCATATTTTAGAAGGATATAAAGTAGCCGATAAAATGGCGGCTCATGGTGTTGGAGGATCTACTTTTTCAGACTGGTGGGCATATAAATATGAGGTTAATGATGCTATCCCCTATAATGCTGCTATCATGCACAATCAAGGAGTAGTTACCGCTATCAATAGTGATGATGCCGAAATGGCTCGTCGTCTTAATCAAGAGGCTGCTAAATCTGTGAAATATGGTGGTGTTAGCGAAGAGGACGCTTTAAAATTTGTAACCCTTAACCCTGCCAAATTACTACATATAGATAATCGGGTAGGAAGTATAAAAGCAGGAAAAGATGCAGATGTGGTGTTATGGACAGACCACCCATTATCCATATACGCTAAAGCCGAAAAAACAATAATTGAAGGAGCTGTCTACTTTGATCTCGAAAAAGATAAAGCAATGCGAAAGTCTATTGCTGCAGAAAAAAATAAACTTTCAGCATTATTATTAAAAGCCAAAAACAATGGTCTTAAAACACAACCTGCAAAGAAAAAAGAAAAGCAGCATTTTGAGTGTGAAACTTTAGAAACTATTAATTAAAAATAAAATTATGTCAGACTGAGCTTGTCGAAGTCCAATACAACAAAAAACATGAAAAAAATAATATGCATAACAGGACTGTTCTTAATTTTCTTCGGAAATCTGACAGCACAACAAACTCCTGCTAAGGCGCAAAGCGAAATAATTACCATAACCGGTGCTACCGCTCATATTGGTAATGGAAAAGTTATAGCAAATAGCAGTATAACTTTTGAAAACGGAAAGATAACCGCCATTGGAGTTAAAGGAAATTCTCCTGCTACAGGAAAAATAATCGATGCTACAGGAAAACATGTATATCCCGGGTTTATCGCTCCTAATTCTACATTAGGGCTTGTAGAAATAGGCGCGGTTCGAGCAACCGATGATGATAGTGAAATAGGAAATTACAATCCCCATATACGTAGTGTTATTGCTTATAATGCAGAAAGCAAGATTGTAGAAAGTATGCGTCCAAATGGTATTCTAACCGCGCAAGTTACTCCTCGCGGAGGAAAAATTTCAGGAACCTCATCGATCGTACAATTAGATGCATGGAACTGGGAGGATGCTGTAATAAAATTAGATGATGGCATACATATACATTGGCCTGGTACTTTTACCCAAGGTCGTTGGTGGCTTGGTGAAGATCCTGGTTACAAACCTAATAAAGATTATTCTAAACAAGTTACAGAATTAGTAGATTTTATACATCAGGCAAAAGCTGCTACCCCATCAAACCATACGACAACCAATCTGCCATATCAGGCAATGCATGGTATTTTTGATGGATCTAAAACCCTATTTGTAAATGCCGACACCGAAAAGCAAATTTTGGATGTAATCGATTTTGCAAAAGAAAACAATATCCAAAAACTGGTATTAGTTGGTGCATACCAAGCGCATAAAGTGGCCTCACAACTAAAACAAAATAATGTTTCGGTATTGATCGCAAGAACACATAGTACTCCTGCATTAGAAGATGACGATTACGATTTACCGTATAAAAATGCTAAGCTACTTATGGATGCCGGTGTGCTGGTTGCATTGCAAAACAGTGGTCAAATGGAACGTGCTAATGCCCGAAATCTGCCTTTTCAAGCAGGAACTGTTGCTGCACATGGATTAGATAAAGAAAAAGCAGTACAGCTTATTACGGGGAATAGTGCAAAAATTCTTGGTATTGATGCTACTACAGGCACTCTGGAAGTTGGTAAAGATGCTACTTTATTTATTAGCATTGGAGATGCTTTGGATATGCGAACAAATCAATTAGAAAAAGCTTTTATACAGGGACGTGATATTAGTTTAGAAAGTCACCAGACCAAACTTTGGAAACGATATAAGGATAAGTATACTAGTAAATAAAACAGAATAATATAAAGTGAGGCTGTCTGAAAAGGCAGCCTCCTTATTTTAAATAGGTTCATCCTACTAATAATACCATTTTAACTTTGAAACAGCACTAATAAATTATTTCTTTTTCATCTATTCTTTGTTAAAAAATATAACCGTAACTACAGCTATGCTTGATACCAGATCAAGTCTGACACAAGCTTTTTGCCTTGAATACTTAAAAAATAAATTCAATTTCTATACATACTATTTCAAAGTTAAAATGGTATAAACTATAAATTTTCGGCTTTTTCTTCTTTCGGCTTTTCAAACAACCAAGAAGAAGATTTTTCTTTACTTACTTTAGTATTTATAAAACTTACTTCGCTTTTAACATCTCCTACTTTACCATCTTTATATTCTCTCCACTTTAAAGTCTTAGGTAGTAATAACCCATTTACATCATTCCAATCTGCATATTCTACTAAACTAATTTTATCGCTGGTTTCTTTACTAAAAAAAGTAACCGTATACCCAAGAAACTTCATTTTTTTAGAATCTTTATCATAGTATAAAAAATAATTATCTTTTGGAGAATCTCCTACTCCATCACCATAAGAGATTTTATATCCCGGATACGAAATTCCTTCTACTTCCAGATTCTCTGCTTTTTGAAAGGAAATTCCTTGATCTCCTAATACAAAAGGCATTGCATAAAAGTAAAACATTAGATTATGATAGAATCTGGGGTCTCCTTTAAAATAGGCAGAGTCTTGTACTATCCAGGCTTCTTTACCATCAAAACCTAAGACAAATTTATCTGTTTCTATACGAGCATGTCGGGTTTTAAGATCTGTAGTATGCTTTTCGTTTCCTTCTGGGTTAACCATTTCAAAAACTAAGGTATTCATTTGATCAAAAGCCAAAATACCGCCATGTGCTTTAAAAACAGCAGTTATATCTTCAGGAAAATCAGCAGACCTGTCTGGTGTAGTTTCTTCTTTGAGTCCTTCTTTTTTAGATTCCTCTGTTAATTGTTGTTCTTTATTTATTTTTGAGTTACAAGATGCTAATAAAACTATTGCAAATAATAGTGTGAATATTTTTTTCATAATTGAGGTTATACAAAGTTCATACTTTAAAACACAAGTAGTCGAATTTGCTATACAACCTTACAGAAATAACTCGCTAATATCAGGTTTTTTGCTTTTTCTTTTTTGCAGCTGGAAACAATACGTTGTTCAAAATTAAGCGATACCCGGGAGAGTTAGGATGCAATTCCAGTTCTGTTTTTGGATCACCAACTCTATGTGTATAATCTTCTGGATCATGTCCTCCATAAAAGGTAAAAAAACCTTTTCCTTTAATTCCATGTATATAACGAGCTTCAGAATTAGTTTTGTTTTCACCAAGAATTAATACATTAGATTTTATTTCGTTAGGGTTATATGCGGTTGTTTGCCCCATAAAACCTTTAACCAAAGCCGTATGGTTTTGGCATAACATGGTAGGAATTGGATCCCACTTAGCCGAAAAATCCATAAGTGTAAAATAATCTGTGGTTTTAGAAATACGACGATTTCTGGTCATATCTATAGAAGAAAATTCATATACATTTGGACTACGCTCTAATGTAAAATTTTTAAATGCAAAGGTTTTATTATAATCTATCTTAGACTGATACCCGGGCTCACTGGGATCACCATCAAACATAGATTCGCAAATATCCACACCTTCTGCAGCCAATGCTATCTCAAAACTATCTGTAGCACTACACATAGCAAACATAAATCCTCCTCCAACAACGTAATCCCTAATTTTTAAAGCAACTCCCAATTTTTGTTGGGATACTTTTTGATATCCCAGTTCTTTTGCTAATTTTTCTGCTGCTGCTTTTTCTCTTATATACCAGGGAGCAGCTCTGTAAGATGCATAAAACTTACCATATTGTCCTGTAAAATCTTCGTGATGCAGGTGTAACCAATCGTATAAAATCAGATTATCTTGTAGTACTTCTGTATCATAAATAGTTTCGTAAGGGATTTCGGCAAAAGTTAATACCATAGTAACGGCATCATCCCAAGGTTGGTTTCCTTTTGGAGAGTATACTGCAATTTTTGGGGCTTTTTCCAGGACTACAGCTTCCATATTTTGGGATGGGCTGCTAATATCTTCTAAAATCTGATTAGTTTCTGCATCGTTAAGCACTTCATAAGAAACTCCTCTAATGGTGCATTCTTTTCTAATATCTTCTGTATCTGGCAATAAAAAAGAGCCTCCTCTGTAATTCAACAACCATTTAACTTTAAGGTCTTTGCTTAAAGTCCAATATGTAATACCATACGCTTTTAAATGGTTTTGTTGCCCTTCGGCATCCATAGGTATTAATACATAGGAAGCAAAGGATGGTATTGTAAATAGCAAAACCAGTATAAGAATCAAAGGTTGAAAAGATCTTTTATACCGTATCTCTGGCTTTGCTATTTGTATGTTTTTAAAAAGGTACTTCATCATCATCATTAGAGTCGTTTATACTACTCCCAAAGGCTTCATCGGCACTAGGAAGATGTTTGGCACTAAACGGTTCATCTTCTTCTTTACCATCATTCATTTTAGAATGAAACTCAAAAGGGGTGCTAAAATCATCTAAGTTATCAAATTTACCTAAGTGACCAATAAATTTTAACCTTATATTTTCTAATCCACCATTACGGTGTTTTGCAACAATGAACTCTCCTTGTCCTTGTGTTGGAGATCTTTCTTCATCATCCCATTCATCAATTTTATAATACTCTGGTCTAAATATAAAAGCTACAATATCAGCATCCTGCTCTATTGCCCCGGATTCACGCAGGTCACTAAGCAAAGGTCTTTTACTTCCCCCTCGGGTTTCTACAGCACGGGATAACTGGGATAGAGCTATTACAGGAATATTTAATTCTTTTGCCAAAGCTTTTAAGTTACGGGAAATTGTAGAAATTTCTTGTTCACGGTTTCCATTTTTACCAGAGCCCCCGGCAGTCATTAATTGAAGATAATCAATTATAATCATTTTAATGCCGTGTTGTGATGCAAGACGTCTTGCTTTTGCCCTAAGGTCAAAAATGGATAGCGAGGGAGTATCATCTATAAACAGAGGTGCTTTTTCAAGATCTTTTACTTTTACGTTAAGCTGCTCCCATTCGTGTTTTTCTAATTTACCGGTACGCAATTTTTCTGAAGAAAGCCCTGTTTCTGAAGAAATCAAACGTGTAATCAATTGTACCGAGGACATCTCTAAAGAGAAAAAAGCTACTGGTATATTACTACCTACAGCTATATTTCTTGCCATAGATAAGGTTAACGCTGTTTTACCCATACCTGGACGTGCTGCTACGATAATTAAATCACTGGGTTGCCATCCTGATGTTAACCTGTCTAGTTTATCAAAGCCAGAAGGCACACCACTCATTCCTTCTTTATTAGATATTTCCTGTATTTTTTTCTTTGCTTGTATAACCAGGTTTTGGGCGCTTTCAGTAGATCGTTTAATATTACCTTGTGTAACTTCGTATAATCTGGATTCTGCCATATCCAAAAGATCAAAAACATCTGTAGTTTCATCATAAGATTCTTCAATGATTTCATTCGAAATTTTAATCAAACTTCGTTGAATGTATTTTTGAAGTATAATCCTTGCATGAAACTCAATATGTGCAGAAGAAGCTACTTTTTGAGTTAATTGTATTAGATAATAATCCCCTCCTGCCAATTCTAGCTTAGAGTCTTTTTTAAGTTGGGTAGAAACCGTTAATAAGTCTATTGGCTCAGAGTTTTCGAAGAGTTTAAATATTGCTTCAAAGATGTATTGATGTGCTTCCCGGTAAAAAACATCTGGATTAAGAATATCAATAATTTCGTCAACCCCTTTTTTATCGATCATCATCGCTCCAAGAACAACTTCCTCTAAATCAACTGCTTGAGGTGGTATTTTTCCTTTTTCAAGCGAAATTACGTTCCCCCGACCATAATTTATTTGCTTAGTTTGCTGTACTTTTTCCATAGCTACGAATGTAAAAAAATTGTAAAGAGATGTACCTAAATACAAAGATACGAATGTCCACAAGTCTTCAACAAATGGACTGTTAATAAGTTTATTTTATTGTTAATAAGCATAAAAAAATCTGAAGTTTAACACTTCAGATTTAGGTGATTAGCGATTACTTGGGGGTTACCCTTTAAAGACTCCCATATTCGCATATTTATCCATACGTTTTTCTACCAATTCTTCTGGTGATAAGTTTTTTAATTCTTCAAAAGAAGCCAAAATGGTATCTCTTACCGTTTTAAAAGTAGTTTCTCTGTCGCTATGCGCTCCTCCAAGTGGTTCTTTAACAATCTCGTCTACTACTTTAAGTTTTACACTGTCTTTTGCTGTAAGTTTTAATGCTTCGGCTGCTTGTTCTTTTTGATCCCAGCTTCTCCATAAGATAGAAGAGCAGTTTTCTGGCGAAATCACAGAATACCAAGCATTTTCCAACATTAATACTTTATCTCCTACTCCGATACCTAATGCTCCTCCGCTAGCTCCTTCACCTATTATAAGTACAATGATAGGAACTTTAAGGCGGGTCATTTCCAGAATATTACGGGCAATTGCCTCTCCTTGCCCTCTTTCTTCTGCTTCTAAACCAGGGTATGCTCCCGGAGTATCTATAAAACTTACTACAGGGATCCCAAATTTTTCTGCACTTTTCATTAAACGTAATGCTTTACGATATCCTTCAGGATTAGCCATCCCAAAATTACGATATTGCCTGGTCTTTGTATTATATCCTTTTTGTTGACCAATAAACATAAAAGTCTGATCACCAATTTTTCCTAAACCTCCTATCATAGCTTTGTCATCGCGAACATTTCTGTCCCCGTGCAATTCTAAGAAAGACTCTCCACAAATGGCATCTACATAATCTAATGTATATGGTCTGGAGGGATGTCTGGACAGCTGCACCCGCTGCCACGGCGTAAGGTTTTTGTATATTTCTTTTTTGGTTTCTTGTAATTTTTTTTCAATTTGCTTACAAGTATCCGTAACATCTACTTCGCTCTCCTGGCCTATGGCACAAGCTTTATTAAATTGCTCTTCAAGCTCTTTAATGGGGAGTTCAAAATCTAAATATTCCATATCAAGAATATATTTATATTAACTAGGGTTAGCCGACAAATATAAAAACTTTACTTCGTAATGTTGCTTAAAGTTGCTTGTCTTTTTCTTTTTTTAGCATTTTTAAATATTCCGTTCAATACAACTGTGCACAGAATAATAATTGCTCCGTAGTAAAACTGAGGATTCATTTTTTCTGTTTCTCCAAATATTAAAAAGGCTAATAGTATGCCATACACTGGTTCTAAATTAGTGGTTAACATAACCGTATACGGGCTTAAGTATTTCATTACCTGCACAGAGCCTATAAAAGCGTATGCTGTACAAATAGATGCTAATATGGCTATAAGACCCCAATCTGAAGTTGATAATTTAAAAAATGAGACTGTAAATCCTTCTGTAGTATCTCCAAAAATTGTCATCCCAAATAAATAAATAGTTACTACTCCTACTCCACTTAATAATTCATAAAAAGAAATCATTGACGGATTATATTTTTGTGCTACTTTTCCGTTTATCAACGAAAATACCGAAGATAAAAAGGCGGAACATAGTGCATAAACAATACCAGTAAGATAGTTTCCTTCTACTTTAAAAATTATATATAACCCTGTTATTACCATTAGCCCAAAAAGAACTTCATACCATACTATTTTTCTTTTATAAAAAACCGGCTCTAAGATAGATGTAAAAAAAGCTCCTGTAGAAAGCATTGCTAAGGTTATAGAGATATTAGACACTTTTATCGCAGCAAAAAAGGTAATCCAATGCAATGCTATAACAATTCCTGCAAAAAAGAGTACAAAAAATAATCTTCGCGAAATTATTAACCTTATTTTTTTGAAACAGATATAAATATAGATAAACCCTGATGCGATAAGCATTCTGTACCAAACCAATGGTAAAGCTTCTATAGATATCAACTCTCCTAAAATGGCTGTGAACCCCCATACAAAAACTATAAAATGTAAATGCAGGTAATTAAAAAGCTTAACGTTTGGCATTATATAATAAGTAAATAGCTAAGATTCCAAAAGATACATTAGGAAACCATACTGCGATTACAGGGGGAAAATCAGATTGGTTTGCCAAAGTACCTAATACTTTGTCAAAAAAGATAAATATAAAAGCTAAAGAAATACCGACAGCCAGATTAACCCCCATACCTCCACGCCTTTTCATAGAAGAAACAGCTACTCCGATAATAGTAAGAATAAAAGCCGATACTGGTATACTCCAACGTTTATAGGCTACCACCTTATATCTGTTTATATCTGAAGATCCTCTTTTACTCTCTTTTTCTATAAACTTATTCAGCTCTGTATAGTTAAGGGTTTCTGCTACATAGGTAACTGGTGTAAACTCATCTATATTAAATGGCAGGACAGTATCTTTACTTATAGCTTTTTCTATAATATCCCTATCTTCCAGAATTATTCGTTTTACGTAATCTTTCAATTCATAAATACTATCTTTAAAAACAATACTATTTGCAGAAATTTTAGTTTTTAATTTATTTTCATCAAAATGCTCTAATGTAAAATTAGTTGCCGATTTTTCTAAAGGTTTAAAATTATTGGCATATAAAAACATGCTATCATTAAGTTGGCGGTATACATTTTGTGTTTCTTGAACTTTTCTGTTTTTATGCAAATAATTATACTTAAACTCATTAAATCCCTGACTAGCTTTTGGTGCCAGAAACAACCCCATAGCCAATGCCCCAAAACAAATAATGACTGCCCCAATCATATAAGGTCTTAAAAACCTCCAAAAAGACACCCCCGAGCTTAAAAAAGCTATGATTTCTGTTTTATTGGCAAGTTTGGAGGTAAACCAAATTACAGATAGAAAAACAAATAAAGGAAACAACAGGTTTGCAAAATATACCGTAAAATTAATATAATAGAATATTATTGCATTAAAAGGGACTTCATTTTTTAAAATATTATCAATTTTTTCAGACACATCCACTATAATTCCAATAGGAATAAAAAGCAGGATCATCATAAAAAATGTCCCTAAATATCTTTTAAGTATATACCAATCTAATATTTTCATAAAATATCATTCTAAATTCAAACCTTTATATGTTATTCACAACTAGTCCCGATTCTTAGTATTAATTTTTGGGTTCTCTATAATCTTTTATCCATTTGTTTGACCATCTTATTTTTCCAGGAGTTAAAATCTCCTGCTAATATATGTTTTCTGGCTTCGCGAACCAACCACAAATAAAATCCTAAATTATGTATGGTTGCTATTTGTTTGCCCAACAATTCATTTACTGAAAAAAGATGTTTTAAATATGCCTTAGAATACTCTGTATCCACAAAGGTAATACCCATTTCATCTATTGGAGAAAAATCATCTTTCCATTTATTGTTTTTCATATTAATGGTTCCATGTGCTGTAAAAAGCATTCCATTACGTGCATTTCTTGTTGGCATTACACAATCAAACATATCAATCCCTAATGCTATGTTTTCTAATATATTGATCGGGGTACCTACTCCCATTAAATACCTTGGTTTATCCTCTGGTAAAATAGCAGTTACAACTTCGGTCATCGCATACATTTCTTCTGCGGGTTCCCCTACAGATAACCCTCCTATTGCATTACCCACCGCACCTGCATTTGCTATATACTCTGCAGATTGCTGCCTAAGGTCTTTATAAGTACTTCCTTGTACTATTGGAAAAAAAGCTTGGTCATACCCATACTTAACTGGTGTTTTTTCCAAATGTTTCATACAACGATCCAACCATCTATGTGTCATGTGCATGCTTCGTTTTGCATATTTATAATCACAAGGGTAGGGTGTGCATTCATCAAACGCCATTATTATATCAGCTCCGATAGTTCGTTGAATTTCCATTACATTTTCTGGGGTAAACACATGATAAGAACCATCTATATGAGATTTAAACTTTACTCCTTCTTCCTTAATTTTACGATTAGAGGATAATGAATATACTTGATAGCCTCCACTATCTGTAAGGATATTACGATCCCAATTCATAAACTTATGTAGTCCACCTGCTTTTTCTAAAATAGATGTTCCTGGCCTTAAATATAAATGGTATGTGTTTCCTAAAATAATATCCGGATTGATATCCTTTTTTAATTCACGCTGGTGTACTCCTTTTACTGTAGCTACAGTTCCTACTGGCATAAAAATTGGAGTTTCAATAATTCCGTGATCCGTTGTTATTTTGCCTGCTCTCGCCTTACTTAGAGGGTCTTTTGATAAAAGGTCAAATTGCATAATTCCTGTTTGGTAGGGCGCAAAGATAACCAACAAATTTAAGTTGCACCTCTATAGTTATTTTTTTGTTTAATGGCCATACTTTGTTGAGTAAGTAAAAACGCCATAAATAAAGGTATATTCTTTATTATTTTTTTATTGTTTTTTTTTAAAAGAACATTATTTTTAAAAACTTTTTGTTACTAACAACAGTTTCTTGATTAAAAGCAAGCTATTCATTTTGTCACCGTATTCAAAACGTGTATTTTTGAGGCTTTAATATCAAGAAATCAGCATTATAATGCCAAAAACAAAACAATTAGAAGATTTTGCAACGCAAGTTCGTAGAGATATTTTACGACAAGTGCACAAGGTTAGTTCTGGTCACCCGGGAGGTTCTTTGGGGTGTACCGAGTTTTTTGTAGCCCTGTACCAAGAGGTTTTAAACCGAAAAGATGATTTTGATATGGATGGTATCGGTGAAGATATTTTTTTCCTGTCTAACGGTCACATTTCACCAGTATACTACAGTGTGCTTGCAC
Source organism: Aquimarina sp. (assembly GCF_977115655.1). NCBI lineage: Bacteria > Pseudomonadati > Bacteroidota > Flavobacteriia > Flavobacteriales > Flavobacteriaceae > Aquimarina > Aquimarina sp. The sequence goes on along the minus strand of NZ_CDSBKO010000042.1, from coordinate 37,269 downwards.
GAAGTGGCTATTTTCCGGTAGAAGAACTAAACACTTTCAGGTTAATCAACAGCAGATTACAAGGGCATCCCACAACTCATGAGGGGCTTCCCGGAATACGAATTGCTTCGGGATCTCTGGGACAAGGGATGTCTGTAGCCATTGGCGCTGCACTTGCAAAAAAGTTAAACAACGACGACCATCTTGTATATAGCTTACATGGTGATGGCGAATTGCAGGAAGGACAGATTTGGGAAGCTGCAATGTATGCCTCTGGAAAAAAAGTAGATAACCTTATTTCTACAATTGATTATAATGGTCAGCAAATTGACGGAGCTACAGACGATGTGCTTCCGATGGGAGATTTGAGAGCAAAATTTGAAGCTTTTGGCTGGGATGTTATGGAAATTAAAGAGGGAAATAATATCTCTGCTGTAATTGAAGGATTAAACGAAGCAAAAAGCAGAACAGGCAAAGGTAAACCTGTTTGCATTTTAATGCATACCGTAATGGGCAATGGGGTTGATTTTATGATGCATACCCACGCTTGGCATGGTAAAGCTCCTAATGACGAGCAATTAGCTATAGGATTAGCACAAAACCCTGAAACCTTAGGAGACTATTAATCTACCAAATTCAAAAAAGAAAATGAAAAAATATATTGACACAGGAAAAAAGGATACTCGTTCAGGTTTCGGTGCTGGTTTAGAAGAATTAGGTAAGACCAATGAGAACGTTGTGGCACTATGCGCCGATTTAATAGGCTCTTTAAAAATGGATGCTTTTATTGCTAACAATCCGGATCGTTTTTTTCAAATAGGAATTGCTGAAGCTAATATGATGGGAATTGCTGCCGGATTAACCATAGGCGGAAAAATACCTTTTACAGGAACATTTGCTAATTTTTCTACCGGACGTGTTTACGACCAAATCAGGCAATCTATAGCATATAGCGATAAAAATGTTAAAATTTGTGCTTCGCATGCCGGATTAACATTGGGAGAAGATGGTGCTACTCATCAAATTTTGGAAGATATTGGTTTAATGAAAATGCTGCCGGGAATGACAGTAATCAATACCTGTGACTATAATCAAACCAAAGCTGCAACAATTGCTATAGCAGATCATGAAGGTCCTGTATATTTACGTTTTGGAAGACCTGCTGTACCTAATTTTACTCCTGAAGATCAAAAATTTGAAATAGGAAAAGCCGTTTTATTACAAGAAGGTAGTGATGTAACTATAGTTGCAACCGGACATTTGGTGTGGGAAGCTATACAAGCTGCAGAATCTTTACATGAGCAAGGTATTCATGCCGAAGTAATTAACATTCACTCTATCAAACCATTGGATGATGAAGCTATTTTGGCTTCGGTAAAGAAAACAGGATGTATTGTTACTGCCGAAGAACATAATATACTAGGTGGTTTGGGTGAAAGTGTTGCCAGAGTACTAGCGCTACATAATCCGGTTCCGCAAGAATTTATTGCAACCAATGATACTTTTGGAGAAAGCGGAACTCCCGCACAATTAATGGAAAAGTACGGTTTGAATGCAGCATCTATAAACAAAGCTGCCCAAAAAGTGGTTAAAAGAAAATAAAAATACTTTTTATATTTTTAAGAAAACCTTCTGATTTGTTTCAGAAGGTTTTTTGTTTTTAACCAAAATAAAAACAACCTTAAATCGTTTTTATAAGTACTAGCCTTCATACCAAAAATACTCAAGCTATTTATTAATCTTTTAAGTAAAAAACATTTTGCAATGAAAAACAGATTCATTTTTTGTATGCTATTTTTTTCCTGTGCATTACTTGCGCAAGAAAAAAAAGTCACTTTTGGAGTTAAAGCCGGGCTTAATTATGGAGACAATGGAAAAATTGAAATTTCTGACATCACCAAGGCATCGGCAGAAGATCGTGTTGGATATCACCTAGGCATTTTTTTAAGAGGAAATTTGACCGATAACATCTACATCAAGCCTGAATTGCTATATACAGTAAACAACAGCAAATACACGGTTACAGAAAAAAACCTGAATTATAATATTAAAAAAATAGATTTACCCATTCTTGCCGGAGTTTCTGTCTTAGGACCTGTACATATTTTTGGTGGACCTGCACTGCAATATATCGTAGAAAATGATCTGGAAGATGTAAAACTCGGGGATGTAAAAAATAAATTTACACTAGGAGTACAATTTGGTGCCGGATTACAATTTGATCGTTTTAATATAGACATTCGATACGAACAAGGACTTAGTAAAAACCGGGCAGAATCTATAGATGAAAGAATTAGAGTAGATTCCAGACCAAACCAAATTATTTTTAGTCTGGCTATAGATTTGTAACTTATCTAAAAAAAGAGGGTATCTAAAAAGTCAGACACCCTCTTTTTTTATTATGAATACTTCAAAAAACCGACTCTAAAAGAAGGTTTTACTGAAAGAAATAAAGTTTTTTTTTAGAAAATACTACAAATAATTCAGCTTAATTTTATTAAAAATTACTTTTTAGACAGCCTCTTTTTTTTAGTTTTTAGAATCCCTATCGTCTTTATCTAAGTGGTTTTTTATACCATCGCCATCATCATCATAAAATGTTATTTCATCTAATGTAATCATATTGTCTCCATTAAGATCCTTAACTGTTATTTCATCTTTGGTTTGGGTACCATCGCCATCATCATCGGCATCTAAATAGTTTGTCAGACTATCCCCATCTGTATTATCATCTACATCCAACACCAGTATTTTGTCTCCATCCAAATCTTCCAGATAAGATGGTATACCATCTCTGTCATGATCTGCTTCATTAACCTTATACAATTGTATGTTAAAAATAAGAGGGGAATATGAAGGAATAGAAGATCCTGCCGGTGGTTTATCAAAATAAGCTAATCCCGAAGGCATAAATACTACCATGTCTCCAAAATCATCAATATAAGTTACTGTTCCATCATTATTAGAAACAACTCCAGAAGCTCCTCTAAAATCAACCAAAGCCTCTCTAAAACCTTCTACAACAGATGTTAAATCAAACCACACAGGATTAACTGCGCTGTCAAACACTCTTCCTGCATTGTTGTATGGCAATTGCCCTCTATACGTTACCAAAGTTGAATCTGCAAAAGTTGGTTTTTGTTTTGTACTACTACCTTCTCTTAACTTAAGTACATATATTGTATATTCTACACCTTCTCTGGTAACTTTTTTTGTTGTTACCAATCCCGAATCCATAATAGATGGCTTATTACTATTTTCTCCAGCTATAGTATCAAACTTTACTATTTTGTGTTTTATAGGGCTATCATTATTTGTATCTACATTTTCTGAAGTGTAAAAATGTGTCTTTAAATAATCTTGAAGCAATGCGTCGTCCTTTACTTGCTGTTCTCCTCTATCTCTGGGAGGCACAATAGTTACCCCTTCATCGTCATCTTTTTTGCATGCCGACAGAACCATTACAATTAAAGCAGTTACAAAAATATATGTCTTAATATTCATTCTGATTACTTTTTTGAGGGCGCAAGATACGATTTTCTTGTACTTTTGTTACCTCTGTTTATGTTTTTGTTTTTAATAAGCAGATGAAATTTGTTAAAATAAAAAATAGCAGTAAATTTTATTTTAACAAATTTCAAAATTATGTAATATAAAAACGCATTTTAATCTTATTTTATGCGAATTGATAAATATTTATGGTGTATCCGATACTTTAAAACACGAAGTGTTGCTACAAAGGCTTGTAAAGAAGGAAAAGTACGTGTTAATGGCGACCTTATTAAACCTTCCCGAGAAATTTACCCCTCAGACAAAATTACTATTCGTAAAAACCAAATTAGTTATGAACTTGTGGTATTAGATACACCAGATAATCGAATTGGAGCTAAACTCGTCGATATCTATCGTAAAGACACTACTCCTAAAGAAGCGTTGCAAAAGTTGGATCTTTTAAAATATTCTAAAGATTATTATAGAAAAAAAGGAGCAGGAAGACCTACCAAAAAAGATCGCAGGGATATTGATGATTGGCATACAGATAGTACAGAAAACGATAGCGAAGAATGATCCCTGATAAAAATTTTTGGAAAGATCGTTATAAAAAAAAGCTAACCGGGTGGGATGTTGGCTATGCATCCCCTCCTATAGTTAATTATTGTAACCAATTATCTAATAACGATATTAAGATCTTAATACCGGGTTGTGGCAATGCATACGAAGCTGAATATCTTTTTAAAAAGGGTTTTAAAAACATCTACATATTAGATATTGTAGAGGAAGTTTTAAGAAGTTTTAAAGAACGGATTCCTGAATTTCCTTCAGAAAATTTAATCTGTGAGGACTTTTTTAAGTATAACAATTCATTTGATTTAATTCTGGAACAAACATTTTTTTGTGCATTACCTATAGAACTAAGAAAAGATTATGTTTTGAAATCCTCCAGCCTGCTCAATCCCAAAGGAAAGTTGGCAGGTGTTTTATTTTCTTCAGAGTTTAAACAAAACGGACCTCCTTTTGGTGGCTCGAAAAAAGAATATGAACTTATTTTTTCAAAACACTATACTATAAAAACGCTAGAAAATTGTTATAATTCTATAGATCCACGCATGGGTAACGAACTCTTTTTTATATTTGAAAAACCATTATAAACATTCTTTATAAGTTACAACAAAGTTTAAGCTCATAAAGATAAAGTATTAACAATATTTACAGATACTACTGTATCTGCAATCTATAATATAAATATGCAAACAGACCAAAACATAATTCTTACTCATGAGCAAATACAACACAAAATAAAACGTATTGCTTATCAAATTTATGAAACCAATGTTAACGAAAAAGAGATTATAATCGCAGGAATTTCTGAGAATGGTTACATATTTGCTCAACGTTTAAAAAGCATATTGGAAGATATCTCTGATATAAAAATAACATTATGCGAAGTTACTATGGACAAAAAAACTCCTCAAAATACTGTAAAGACTTCTATAACGCCAAATGAGTATCAAAATAAGTCTGTAATACTTGCCGATGATGTATTAAATTCTGGAACTGCTCTTATTTATGGTGTAAAACATTTTCTGGATGTTCCTCTTACTAGATTCAAAACAGCAGTTTTAGTTAACCGTAATCATAAAAAATACCCTATCAAAGCAGATTTTAAAGGGATTTCTTTATCTACTTCTTTACACGAACATGTTATTGTACAATTTGGACAAGAGGATCTTGCTATCTTAAAATAAAAGAGATATACACTCTTTACTTATTTGCTCAGGATCTTTTTTATCGGTTATAATTTTATAATCTGCTTGGTTATAATAAAAAGATCTTTCAAATAAGTGTTTACGAACAAAATCGTTTAGTTCGTCTTTTGAAATAATATGAGAAATTAACGGGCGTTTTTCTCGCTCTGCAAAAAGTCGTAGCACCAATTCATCCAACGAGGTTTGTAAATAAATACTTTTTGAATTTTTATCTTGCAGTATATTTTCTAAATTTCCTGCAAAACAAGGGGTGCCTCCTCCTAGCGAAATAATGGTGTTTTTATACTCTTCTAAAACCACTTTGAGGTATAAAGATTCCTTATTTCTAAAATATATTTCGCCTTTATCCGCAAAAATCTCAGAAATTTTTTTTTTTTCTTGAATTTCAATAAAATTATCTAAATCTAAATAATCAAATTTCAATTTACGAGCCAAGTCCCTACCAATCAAAGACTTTCCGCTACCCATGTATCCCATTAAAACTATATTCATAGCATCAAAATTAGTTAGATATCTTTAAAAAAAAAGCAGATTTAAAATAAAATGTAAATTTATATCAAATTCTTCTTGAAAAATAAATTAATGATAGTATATTTGCACCCGCATTCAAGGAAAAAGAATGTATGACCTGGTAGCTCAGTTGGTAGAGCATCTCCCTTTTAAGGAGAGGGTCCTGGGTTCGAGCCCCAGCCCGGTCACTAAGAGATAAATAGCTATGATGCTTTTTAAATTATCTATTTAGTTCTTATTTTATTATGTTAGCAATTTTTCTATGACCTGGTAGCTCAGTTGGTAGAGCATCTCCCTTTTAAGGAGAGGGTCCTGGGTTCGAGCCCCAGCCCGGTCACTAAAAAGTACCGTATTTTATACGGTACTTTTTTGTTTTTATATTATCTTGTAAGATAATAAGTCGCCCAGGTGCTGGAACTGGTAGACAGGCATGGTTGAGGGCCATGTGTCCATTAGGGCGTGCGGGTTCAAGTCCCGCTCTGGGCACTTTTAATGTTTTAAACTCCTGAATAACACGTTCCTAATATTATAATGGTAACTTTTGTGGTAAGTAAAGCATTTCTTAATCTTTGTTTTTTTTAGATTTTATTTTAATCTCGCTTCAATATTAAAAATTTCTCTAATCAGAATTTCTATTTTTTGAAAATCATTCTCTCTACCTTTAATAAGGGTTGATATTGAGTTATGGCTTTTTTGAAAAATTTCAATAATAAAATCTGAAGCAAACTTTAAATTTAATTCATAAAATTTTAAAATTAAATACTTGAGTTTTTCAATCATTATTGAATCATTTTCTAGTTATTCGATGGTTTTAATAAATCAATACCAAAAGTTGTGTTTATGCAAATATTCTGGTTAGTCTGAACAGAAAGAATTCTACATTTTTGACACCTCTGAATTGTGCTCTGAATGCTTTTATCTTTGCATTAAAAGATTCTGCTGAAGCATTAGGTACTTCAATTAGTAAAATAGGAATCAAGGCTAGTTGTTGTGTTTATGCAAATATTTGGGTTAAATCTATACAAACTAAGATTAAATTTATCATAAAGCAAGAAAAGAGGCAATAAAACCTGCCTCCTCTTCTTGCTCTGTTATCCTATATTAATTAAACTTAATTATAGACTAAAATTAATTCTTGCAAATAAGAATCTTCCTGAATACCCAAACTGTGATGTTCTTCGAGAATACACAAATTGATCTCCAGAACTCCCTCCTTCTCGATTTTCATCGGGGTATATATCTAACAAATTATTAGCACCTACTGTAATATTAAGGTTTTCAAAAATCTTTGTAGAGACAGACAGATCTGTTACTATTTTCCCTCCATAAACTGCATCAGGACTAACTACAGCTCCTTCTACTCTTGGATCCCCATTAAAATCATCAGGATCTGTTACTTCTCCAAAAAATACATTTCTTAACAGCAAACTGTATTTCCCTATAGATAATGCATTAGTAAGGCTTAGTTTGGTTCTTGGTTGCGCCAATGTTAAAAACGCTTCTTCCTGAGCATCAAAAAAGTTACCTCCCTGACCTGCATTGGCTATTTTTTCTGGAACTCGAATTTCTTCTACTTCAGTTTCTGCAAAGGTTCCTGACAAGTCATTTTTCAAACTTACATTTTCCCCAAAATTAGCTCTGTGAGAGATCACAACATCTATACCTTGAGATTTTGTATCAATAGCATTCACAAAGAAACGTGCACTGGTAGCTCCTGCATCCTGAAATATTCGGGTAAGCTCTGCATCTCCCCCATTTCCAAAACTTCCACTATACACAATCCTATCATCAATATTAATCAAATAAGCATCTGCCGTAATTGTAAAGTTCTTAATTTTGGCTGTAAAGCCAAGACTATAACTGTCTGAGGTTTCTTCTTTTAATTTTGCTATTCCAATTAGAGTTGCTGCTCTACTATCATTGGTAAAAGTTCCTTGTTCAAAAGGTTGATTATCTACAAAAACTGTACTGGTTCTACTAAAAAATTGTTGATGCAAAGATGGGGCTCTAAACCCTGTACTATTAGCTGCGCGAACAGAAATATTTTCTGATATTTTGTATCTTGTAGCTATTTTATAATTAAAAGTGTTTCCAAAATCAGAAAAGCTTTCATATCTACCTGCTAAACTCACTAACCATTGTTCTGTAAAATCTGCTTCGAGGTCAACATAACCAGCAATACTATTTCTAAATTTATCAGTCTGATTACCGGGGTCATATCCTCTAAATACCTGCGAACCACCACCAAGTGGGGTTCCTGTAAAGTTGTTGCGTACCAATTCATTATCCGGAGTAGTACTGGTTACAGGATTTCCATTAATATCATAGCTTGTGTATGAAGTTTCTTCTCCTGCTGTGATCGAATAATTTTCGACTTTATACTCTGCTCCTATTGCCAAATTAAATCCGCTAAAAATATTCTCGTAAAATTTATTGATATCCAGATTTGTTGTGTTTTGCATAAAACTTAAAGATCCTGCATCAAAAGTTCTTGCAGTTGCCACTCCAAGCGTTCCATTACTAGAATTACCAACGGTAATATCAAAAATATTGATTCCGTACGTATTAGAAAAATCTATATTCCAATCCTTAACCTTACCCTTGATCCCTACAGCAAGTGATTTATCTACAATATCGGTTCCTATATTTGGCAAAAAACCATTAGGAAAAGCAGGAGTATTGGCTCTACCATCATCTTGTGCTGGTCTACGATAGAATCCAGATGCTAATCCTTGTCGGTAACTGATTCCTCCAAAACTGTATATTTCTGTATCTTTACTTAATGGAATCGCCATATTAGCAAAAAATTTACCTTCTCTTAACTTAGCTGTTCCTACTTTAAACCTGAAATCTTTACGTGTTAATCCGCGAGCAGTTAATTCGTCTTCATCTACATTAACATCAAGTAATCCTCTAAATGTTTCTATATCATCGGTATTATTAACATCTAACGCAGCGATCTGATCTCTGGTAATTTGATCCAGATACGCAAGGCTCTGTGCTGCTATTTGATAATCTGCTAGTGTCATTTCAGCAACATTTCCTCCACCAGCGGCAAAAACTCGTTCTGCTCCATGATATCCTCGAAAAATATCTCCTTGATAATCTTTATTTCGCAATGCAGGTTCTCTTGTTGAAAATGCCCCTGTAAAATTAATATATCCACCATTTTCTCCAATAGCTAATCCATAATTGGCTTCTAATTTTACTTTTTCCCCATCGCTTCCTCCATCAAATTGATTAGAGTTTTCACTAAAATTAGCTCCGGTAGTCAGAGTAAGACCTAACTTTCCAGTTGCTTTTTTCAATACAATATTAATTACGCCAGCTATAGCATCAGAACCATATTGTGCTGCAGCTCCATCTCTTAGTACTTCAATTCTTTGAATTGCGGCTGTGGGAATAGCATTCATATCTGTTCCTACACTACCTGCACCTACAGTACCATTCACATTAATTAAAGATGTATTATGTCTTCTTTTTCCATTTATTAGTACCAAAACTTGATCTGGTCCTAATCCTCTTAATGATGCGGGATCAATATGATCTGTTCCGTCTGAAACAGTTTGCGTTTGAGAAGTAAAAGAAGGAGCTACATAATTTAGAATTTCATTTACAGAGGTCTGCGGACCTTGAGTTGCTATCTCTGTAATATCAATAATATCAATTGGAACCGTAGTTTCTGTTGCGGTACGACCGGGGTTTCTAGAACCAACAATTACAATATCATCCAATTGTGCAGCTCCGTCTTTTAAGCGCACAGAGATAAAATCTTTACCAGTAACATCAACTTCTAAGGTCTCAAACCCCAAATAAGAGATAATCAATATATTATTATCATCTGCAAGGTTAAGCTGAAAATTACCTTCAAAATCTGTCTGAGCTCCGTTTGTAGTTCCTTTTACCAATACATTAGCTCCTGGTAGCGGACTTCCGTTAGAATCTTTGACATTTCCATTTATTTCGCGTTGTGGTTTTATGATTTTATCCCGTATAGGTGTTTTTTTCAAAATCACCTGTTTTCCTATAATAGAATAAGAAATATCTGTATTACCGAACAAGAGATCTAAGACTTTATCAAGAGTTTCTTTATTTACCTGAATTGTAGTCTTCTGATTTAAATTCACCTCTTCGTTAATGTAAAAAAACTTATACGAGGTTTGATTTTTAATTTCATATAGAATTTCTAACAAAGGAGTTTCTTCAAAGTTTAGTTCTATTTCTCCTTGTGAAAACCCTGAAATAGCCATCATCTGAAGGATTGAAAAACTGAATAAAACTAATGTGAGCTTCATTTTTAATGCAATTGACTGGTTCGCTATATATAAGAATAGCGTACGATTTCCTATTTTTTTCATATTTTTGAAAAGTTTTGATTGTTAAGTACTCAAATAAATAATAATCTGGCTAGTGTGGGAAGTGTGACAGCACTTCCTTCTTTTTTACTTACCGATTATAATATTCTTATCTTTTATATCATATTTAAATTTTAAAGTTTCTGAAAATGTTCTAAATATCTCTTCTATATTTTCTACATCAAATTCTCCTGTAAAATGTGTATTATTGAGTTCTTTATTATGGTTTATAATCGATACATTATAAGTACGTTCGATTCTTTTTGATACCTCTGCAAAAGATTCATTTTCTAATACTATTTTTTTATCCATCCATGATGTATACAGCAATGTATTTACTTTCTTTTTTAACAAACCTTTTTTATTCTTATTAAAAATTGCTTGATAACTTGGAGTTAGCTGTAAGAAGTTTTCACTATCTCCTTCATTAACCTCTACTTCTCCTTCTACTAATGTTGTTTTTACTGTTGCATCCTCGATATAAGAAGATACATTAAACCGTGTTCCTAATACTTTTACATTTACAGCTCCCGTTTTTACGATAAAAGGCTGGTCTTTATTTTTGGTTACATCAAAAAATGCTTCCCCTTCGAGATAAACAATACGTTTCTTTTCTGTAGCTACAAAATGTTGCGGGAATCTTAAACTACTTGCCGCATTCAGCCATACTTTAGTTCCATCGGATAATGTAAGCTGAAATAATTTTCCTTTAGGAATGGAGACTTCTATATACTTAACTTCAGCTATAGCTGTATCGGATTTAACTGTAAATTGCCCCTTATCTTTTTTTCCTATTAAACTCCCGTTAGCATTTACCACTTCAGAACTATTATTAAAATCCATATAGGTAATAGTACCATCTGCCTGAACCATTTTAATCTTATCTACAGGTGAGTCATCTACTGTTACAATCTCAGGACTGGTCCTAAACGAAGACACGTTCGATGTAGTATAATAATACCCTCCCCAGAAAATACCTCCTACCAAAGCAGCATACTTGACAATACTAAACAATTGTTGTAGCCTTACAACCTTTCTTTTCTTTTTATCTACAGTACTCACAAAACGCTGATAAGCTTGCTCAGAATCAACAGGTAGTTCTTTATTTAAAGTATACCATTCTTTTATTTTTTGTTTAAAGAGTACTTTATTATTTACGTCTTCAGATAACCATTCTTGCAATGCTTCTTTATCTGATGAAGAAATATCCCCTTCTATGTATTTCTTAATTACTGTTAAATAATCATCCATTCTTCATATTTTCTACTTAAAAGATGCAGGAAAACTAAAATTCCCCTACTTTAATTTTATTTTATTTAATTTTGTAACTGGTTTTATGATGAAAAACAGTACTATATATATAGAAAAATTACTAATTCAAGAGCTTAAAGACGGGAATCAAAACGGTTACAAAACATTGTTTGATCAATACTACTTTTGGCTATATAACTACGTTTACAAGCTTTCTAATGATCCTGTATTATCAGAAGATCTGGTACAAAATGTTATGCTTAAACTATGGGAAAAAAAATCATCTTTACAAATTACTACATCTTTAAAAAATTATCTGTTCAGAGCTTGTTATAATGAATTCTTAATGCATTTAAGACAACAAAAAAAAGAATATAGCACTCTTGAAGCATTAAAATGGGAGTCAATATTAGAAATATACACTGAAGAAGAAAATCAATTTGAGACAGATTGGCTAAAACTAGAAAAAGCTATAGAAAAGCTTCCAAAAAAATGTAGAGAGGTTTTTAAATTAAGCCGGTTTGAGCAAAAGAAACATAAAGAAATAGCAAATATTTTAGGAATCTCAACAAAAACCGTAGAAGTACACATTAGTAAAGCGCTACGTTTTTTAAAAGCTAATGCTTCTATCTTTTTCTTCTAAAAAAAACTCATTGCATCTTGTAATTCAAACAATTATATTCAAGTTAGATAATCCAAAGACATTAAACATCCCCCAACTAAAACATATCGTTATACTAATATGCTGAGATTATTATAATACCTCATGAATCTTTATATTAAATCTAATTTTTAACAATTATTACTATTATTTTAACATTTAATTAAAAAAACTACTTCTTTTAATTAGTTTTGTTTAGCAATTTGAATAAAGAAATGAACAATATTAAACAATTCTTTAGTATTAAAGATCTGGAAAATCTTTGTGGTATAAAAGCCCACACTATACGTATTTGGGAAAAAAGATACAACTTACTTTCTCCTAACCGAACTGAAACTAATATAAGAACCTATAGTTTAGAAAATCTTCAAAAACTACTTAATGTAACCTACCTAGTAAATAGTGGCTATAAAATATCCCGAATATCTAAATTAAACAATCAAGAAATCAATGAATATGTAAGAAATATAGTTTCTGATAATAGCACAAAAAATCAAGCTATCAATTCTTTTAAAATAGCTATGCTAAACTACGACCTGCATCTTTTTTCTGGCACGTACGAACAATTAGCGAGCAAACGAAACTTTAGACAAATCTTTATAAATGTACTTATTCCTCTTCTTAAAGAAATAGGATTATTATGGCAAACCAATACTATAAGCCTATCTCATGAGCATTTTATCACCAATCTTATAAAACAAAAACTTTTATTGAACATCGAAAAACTACAATACTCTAAGCCCTCAAAAAAAGACAAGGCTTTTATACTTTTTCTTCCTGAAAATGAAATACATGAATTAGGATTATTATATATACATTATGAGATTCTTTTACATGGGTACAAAGCTATTTATCTTGGGTCTAGCATACCTTTGTACAGCCTGCCCAACCTACTCTCTTTTCATGACAACAACATATTTATTTCTTATTTCACAATTAAGCCTGAAAAAGAAAATATAAGCGAATATTTGAATGAGTTTAATAAGGTGGTATGTACAGACAAAATGAATGAGTTTTGGATATTAGGAAAACAAATATTAAACAGCCCAAAAAGCAACCAAAAAAACCACCGTTATTTTGAATCTATTAACGAATTTATTTGTGAACTATGACTTAAAAAAACTCTTGATTTATATCTATAATTGGTTCTGGATTTTCATTGCTTTCTACCTCTTGTTTTAATATCCTATAAGTAGAAAGAGGAGACTGCTTTGGCTTGTTACTGATTTCTTTTATACATTTCAAAAAACAGATACAAAAACGATTTAACATTATCTTATTCTGCCAATAATCTGTCAATAGTTTCTCTTACTTTATCACTGTTCCAGTTTGCTGCATTAGTTTTATCTATAACAATATTGCCTTTTTTATCTATAAGATATGTTTGGGGAATAGGGCTGTTTACAAAAGGTTTTGGATGATCTGATAAGGATCTGTATATCGGATAATAATAACTTTTGTCTTTCATAAACTTATTAATTTCGGGATCATCGTCTGTAGTAACAAAAAGAAACACAACCTTATCCTTATAATCATTATACAGGTTTTGCAAAGAAGGCATTTCGGCAATACATGGCGGGCACCATGTTGCCCAATAATTAATCAAAACAACTTTTTCTTTGGCGGTGTCAAAATTAATAGATTCTGTGTTTACTCCATGTAATTTCCAATCATAGGACACTACTTTTACCCTCTCCTCTACCTCTACCAGTCCAGGGCTAAAAGAAAAAAATCTAGTCAAAAATATTTGCATCATACCTCTTGTATTAGGTATAAAAAACAAGATTAATATGGTTACAAAAATTACATTGGAAATATTCTTTTTATTAAATTTCATATTCTTTTATTAAGATTACCTGGTGGTTAATACCCAATTAACTTTACAATAGTAGGGTTTGTCTTAAAACCCTTAACAACTTACAAAATTATATAAATAATCGATAAGATTACCCAAGGATTTATATATTAAAACCGGATTATATATTTAGAAAATTCATTACAATTAAAAAGCTCTTCAAAACAGGTGTTATACTGTGTTTTTAATTTGACCACAGCCTTTTTATCGGGATCAGGGCAAACTCCTGTACTGAAATTAAAAAGACACCTGTATATATTTATTTTCCTGCTTCAAAACGAAGTTCTTACACATAATCTATTCAATATCATTTAGTTAATATGTGTTTTTTGAGGATTAAATATCTGTAAAAGCAAAATACCCCTTTACTTCTATTATGGATTCCAGGTCTACGCTGGAATCTACCATTAACAAACTTTAAATCAATAGTTTAAATTCTTGATTTAACGACATTGATAATCTGGTGTAAATAATAGCATAATACTATATAAATTAGTAAAGCGCAATCATAGATCACGCTTTAAGGTTAACAAAAAACAATAAACTTATCTTGACACTGTCCCTGAAGGAAAAGATGCATTACTAAATTCGAAAGGGTAACTAGTGGGAGCTGTTTGTGTTCCAGCCTTACCTACCAATGGTTTTAATAAAAATGGTGCAGTTGCATTATCTGGAAATGGCTCTACAGATATTACTACAGTTTTTTCTCTTACATCCAATGGAAAAGTTATTCCCTCTGGTGCATTTCTAAAAAAGTCTTCTCCTGGTAATTGAGGCCCGTTAGATGCTGTTTCACTAAAACCATTAATATCCCCGGCATTATCATCTGCTGCGCTGGCCACAGTAAATGTACCTGTTGAAATTGGCACTCCATTAGATACCACCCATCCTTCATATTTCCATCCAGCGTTTAATATTGGCAGATTCAAGCTGGCAACAGGGGGCATTCCCGGTGTTCCAAACCATACTCCAAACTGATCGTTACCATTATTAGCGGATCCTAAATTTTCATCTGTGGGGGTTCTTAAAAAAAAATTGCCCGAAGAACCTGTAAATCCCTTTTCTGCCACAGGATCCAACCCAACTGTTGCTGTATTTCCTGTTCCAAAATCCCCTTTTAATAATTTTGTGTCCGCTGGTGCAGGGTTTGGATCCGGATTAGGCTCTATTGTCAACACAAAGGATGTAGCTTTTTTAAGAGATTCTGAAATAACAGAAAAAGTGGTATTAGACAATTTACCTTCGTTATTTACAGAAAATGTACCTGTAGAAACCGGAACGCCATTAACAATAATCCATCCTTCATAAAGATAGTTTTTTCCTAAATCTTCTAAACCGGTAAGATTAAATGTTAAATCAGATTTGGCAGGGACATTATTAGAATCATCATCCTTGTTACAAGAAGAGGCAATACATCCAATCACCAAAGCTCCTATAATTGTTTTTTTAAACATGGTTTTTCTTTTTATAGTTATTATACTATAAAAGTATCTACCCTGACTGTAATAAAGTGTTAGACATCTAACACTACGCAACATTTTTTAACCGAATCTCTTTTCTATTAAAATCGATAATATTAGATTCTTTTAATTCATTCAAAATAATATTTAAAGTAGGTCTGGATGTCCCTATAAGATTAGCTATATCTTTTTGGGTATAGGGGTGCTCTATTACCATATCACCTGTATCCGGGCAACAATGTCCGTAATCTTCTTTAAGTTCGTTTAAAAACTCTAACAATCTTGTCTTGGTATCTTTAAAAAGAAGTAACTGTAACCTTCTTTCTAAGCGCTTAAAACGCATACCTATAAATTTATAAATTCTTAAACTAAACGATTGATTATCCCGCATGAGCCCATGCATTGTTTCTACCCCAATTGGACATATTGAAGTCGTGTTATCTACAGATTGTGCAAATTCTGTCCTTTTATTTTCACCCAGAATGGCTTTTTCCCCAAAAATCTCGCCTCTTGTTAAAATTGCTTTTATTATCTCGTAACCGTCATCTGCATAATATCCTATTTTTACCTTGCCTTGCTCTATAAGATATATTTTATTGGCAGAATCTTCTTCGAAATAGATGTAATCGTTTTTTTTATAGGCGTCAAAATCATGCTCCTCTTTATATCTCTTAAATTTATGAGGACATAATAATTTAAGGAGATTTGCATCCTCAAAAAACCAGATAGTACTCATCATTTTTATGTTTTATAAGATTAGTCTCATCTCTTTAGTTCGTAAACGGTGAAAAATCTTACATTATTGCATAAAAACCTTTCAACTATTTAATAATAAATCAAATACAGTATTATTTTTTAAACAAAATCAAATACCAAAATCATTTCTTTTGCTCCAGATGAAAAATAATTCAATTTCTTTATCCGGATTTTATTCAAGGCTTATATAATACCTTTTGCACTGTTAAATACATAAAAGATGTATCTGGTACGAGTAACTACTGCTACAAGTGTTATAAAAAAGCAAACTCCTGAAAATTAATTTTCAGGAGTTTGCTTTTTTATATAGATAGGTTCTAGTTATTATTGATTATTTTGTTTTTTAATCAAATTTAATGCAGAACCTTCTTTAAACCATTCTATTTGAGAATCATTATACGTATGATTTAGCATCACATTATCTTTAGACCCATCTGCATGAACAATTTCTAATGTTAACTGTTTTCCTGCTGCAAATTGGTCAAGATCTGTAAAATCAAAAGTATCATCCTCTTGTATCAAGTCATAATCATTTTCATTAGCAAACGTTAATCCAAGCATCCCTTGCTTTTTAAGGTTTGTTTCGTGGATACGGGCAAATGATTTTACAATTACTGCACAAACCCCTAAGTGACGTGGTTCCATTGCAGCATGTTCTCGCGATGATCCTTCTCCATAGTTATGATCTCCTACAACAATAGTAGGTACTCCTGCGGCTTTATATGCTCTTGCTGTATCAGGCACCCCTCCAAACTCTCCTGTTAGTTGGTTTTTAACAAAGTTTGTCTTTTTACCAAATGCATTTACAGCTCCGATTAAACAGTTATTAGAAATATTATCTAAATGCCCTCTATAACGCAACCATGGCCCTGCCATAGAAATATGATCTGTAGTACATTTGCCAAATGCTTTTATAAGTAATTTAGCTCCTTTAATCTCGTTACCTATTGGTTCAAACGGTGTTAATAACTGTAATCTTTCAGAAGTTGGACTTACTTTTACTTCTACCCCACTACCATCTTCAACTGGAGCTAAATACCCATTATCTTTTACATCAAACCCTTTTGGAGGTAATTCCCATCCTGTTGGTTCATCGAACATTACTTCTTCGCCATTTTCATTAATCAATTTATCTGTTAATGGATTAAAGTCTAGTCGTCCTGCTACAGCAATTGCGGCAGTTAATTCTGGTGATGCAACAAAAGCGTGTGTATTAGGGTTACCATCTGCACGTTTAGCAAAGTTTCTGTTAAAAGAGTGTACGATACTATTTTTTGGAGCATTTTTAGGATCACTATACCTTGCCCATTGTCCGATACAAGGTCCGCATGCATTAGTAAATATTTTTGCATCTAGTTTTTCAAATATCCCAAGAATACCGTCTCTATCTGCTGTATATCTTACTTGTTCAGAGCCTGGGTTAATCCCTAATTCTGCTTTCATCTTTAAACCTTTATCTAATGCTTGTTGTGCGATTGAAGAGGCACGAGATAAATCTTCGTAAGAAGAATTTGTACAAGATCCTATTAATCCCCATTCTACTTGAATTGGCCAATCATTAGCTTTTGCCTTTTCTGTCATTGCACTACCAACTGCTGTTGATAAATCCGGGGTAAATGGTCCATTTAGCAATGGTCCTAATTCAGACAAATTAATTTCGATTACTTGGTCAAAATAGTTTTCTGGATTTGCATAAACTTCAGGATCTCCTGTAAGGTGTTCTTTTACTTTATTTGCAGCATCTGCTACTTCTGCTCTATCTGTAGCTCGCAAGTAACGTTCCATAGAGTCATCATAACCAAAAGTAGATGTTGTAGCACCAATTTCGGCTCCCATATTACAAATAGTTCCTTTTCCTGTACACGACATGGATGTTGCTCCTGGCCCAAAATATTCTACTATAGCACCAGTACCTCCTTTTACAGTAAGAATTTCTGCAACTTTTAAAATCACATCCTTAGGTGCTGTCCAACCAGATAACTTTCCTATTAATTTTACACCTATCAGCTTAGGGAATTTTAATTCCCAAGCCATGCCTGCCATAACATCTACAGCATCTGCTCCACCAACACCAATTGCAACCATTCCTAAACCACCTGCGTTCACTGTGTGAGAATCTGTACCAATCATCATTCCTCCAGGAAAAGCATAATTTTCTAGCACAACCTGATGAATAATCCCTGCTCCTGGTTTCCAGAATCCAATTCCGTATTTATCTGATACAGATTCTAAGAAATTAAATACTTCACTACTAATATCATTAGCATTTTTTAAATCTTTTACCGCACCTTCTTTTGCTTGAATTAAGTGATCACAGTGTACTGTTGTAGGTACTGCAACTTTAGTTTTTCCTGCTTGCATAAATTGTAGCAGTGCCATTTGTGCAGTTGCATCTTGACAAGCGATACGGTCTGGTGCAAAATCAACATAATCTTTACCTCGTACAAATGCTTTTTCTGTCTTTACATCCCACAGGTGTGAATATAAAATTTTCTCTGCCAATGTTAAAGGTTTACCTGTAACTTCGCGTGCTGTATTAACACGATCTGCTACCTGATCATACACCTTTTTTATCATATCGATATCAAATGCCATATCTATTTTTTTTTAAGTATTGAAAAGTCTTGCGAAAATACGAATTTTAAAGGATTTTCTTAAATGATTATCTCTAACACTATCTTTTTGCGTTTTTTAAAAAATAAGGGTAGTCATTTATTGAAATTCATAATTTTAAATTATGAATACTATAAAATCATTAAAAATCAAGACACAAAAATGTTTCTATATTAATTTAATTTACGAAAACGTTATAGTAGTTGTTAAAAAAACAGCTTCAAAAAGATCTGCAATCAATAATATCATTTTAACTTTGAACCTATACTAACAAATTATTTCTTTTTTGTCTTGAAATTCTTAAAGTATAAATTCAATTTCTATACGAACGATTTCAAAGTCAAATTGGCATAGCCTCCAGGCGGTATCACCTGGGTGTGTTTCTAAAAACACTTCTCACATTAGTTTTTTACACCCTATTTATTTTGAAGAACCTTTGGGTAATTAATGCCTCTATGCGAGAAACCAAAAAAGGCAAAGCTTTACAGCTGTGCCTTTTACAATTCTAAAACTATTTTTAACCCCGAATTATCAATGTCGTTTAGTTAAGCTGTATCTTTTTGAGGATTAAATGTCTGTAAAAACAAAATACCCCTTTACTTCCATCATGGATTCCCCCATCCTGCGCTGGAATCCATGATTAACAGACTTTAAATCAATAGTTTAAATTCTTAACTAAACGACATTGCCCGGATTATGAAACAGAACTTTGTTATGAGACTTTGAGACATCATAAATACAATAATTCTCTTAGTTTTAGCATAGCAGTTTACCCTGAGTTTATCAAAGTGCTATGGTCAAATCAAAAAACCAAGTGTAACAGTTGTATTTACAGCAGATTAAAGGTGTAATAGATTTTCTGTTGCATAATCCGGATTAAAACAATTATCCCTTTTTTTGCTGCCTTATTTTACATCTTTTCTTTTCCAGCTTTTCATACTGTTCTATTTGTATATCTGATAATGAGGTTTTAAACTTTTTGTGTTCTTCCTTCATAAATGCTTTATGATTTTCAAACATTTCTTTCTGTTTATCACTAAAAGTTTTTCTGAGAGCTTTTCTTTTTTCTTGTTTTGAAAGTGTTTCATCTTCTACAATTGCTAACTGGTCTTTGGTAAAACTGGCTTTCATTGTTTCTTTATGTTCTTTTCTCAATCTTTTTTTATTATCTAATGCATCTTTTTGTCCTTGTGACAAATTCTGATAAAATTCTTTTTTTAATGCTCTATGATTTGCTCGACCTTCTTTATGTTGTGCAGATACTGATAAAATCCCAAAAAACAATACCAGAATATATATTATGTTATTTTTCATATTTTACTTTTCTAATTTTTTAAACAATATAATTATTGAACGTTCTATACTAAGACCCGTAAATTTTGTAAAGGTTTAACCCAGATTATCAATGTCGTTAAGTTAAGGTTTATAACACATAAAATTTGCTGGTTTAGCGGCATACCGTTTTATTCTTGGGTTGATCTATTGGGCCTATGTCTTTCTACTTGTTTTATTAGCGCCATAGCATAATTCTGTATTTTTTTACAAATCTGATCAAATCCTTGGGTCATTCCTTTTATTAAAACTTTTACTTTTCTGTATGCTTGTGTCCTGTTAATTTTATATGTTTTCTTTCTAGTTTGATTGATTTTTCTTACTCCTTTTCGCGTTATTTGATCACTTAATATGGTAGTAAGATTAGCTCTCATAATGATCCTGTGAAAATCTTGCTGCACTGTAATATGACTTTTACCACTTAAGTTTTCTAATTCAGCTCTTAGTTTAAGGTGTTTAAATGATTCTTCTACAGGCCATCTCTTCTTGTATAATTTACAAAGTTCAATATGCTTATATTGTTGTCCATCTGTTAGGTTAGTAATCAAAACTTGATCCTCCCCGTCTTTTATAGTTACTCTTATTAGTCTTAATTGAAGTGGGGTTATTGGTGCGCCAACCTCTTTACACTTCTTAACAGCTTCGTTGGAAGGGGTCAATGTAATTAATTGTTCTTTTTTATGAGAAGCCAAGAAAGTTTTACCAACTTTAAAACGCTTTGCTTTTAGTCGTATCAAGAAATTGCATGATTTTTTAGTTAATAATGACATAAGCCAAAATGCAGAATATCCTCTATCCATCAGCAATAAATCTTTAGTATTAATATGGGCTAAGTGTTTATGTGCAAAAGAAAGTTCACTTGTTCTATAATGATCAATTTGGGCATCAATACTAATTTGATTTAGTACATCATAGGCTTGGGAAACCCGAGCTAAAACTACTTTTCTATTGTTTTCAGTTCGAGTTTGAAAATGACCATAATTCTCAACTAAATTATCACTAAATGGCAATTGTATGGTACTCCCATCAATAGCAACCAAGCGATAGCCTTTCCATTTCTTTATGTGACTTGCTTTACTGTAATAAAAATCACATTGAAACCTATTCAGATCTACAAATAATTCAGGTTTCAGCTTTAACCGGTGCTGATTTAATGCTGACTTTGTATAAAAATGTTCATCAAAATAGACATCTAACTCTTGTTGAAGACTTGATTTGCCAAGTTGGAGAAGAAAGTAAACTAAACTTGAAAAAGATAAACTACGATTTCGGGTAAAACAGATTTCAGAAGTCCGATAGGATTTCTTAGTAGTATCATTTTCAATTATGTTTTTAATGTTTTTTAAAAGGGCTTTAGAAAATTTCTCCGCCCTTTTTACTAATAAAAATTTAGGATTCGTATGATTCCTTTTCTTTACAATAAAGATAACTAATTTTCTTAACTTAACGACATTGATAATCTGGGTTTAATGTTTTGCAAAAAAATCACAAAGGATTAATGAATCTGCATGTTTCGGAAGGATGTTTCTAAAAAAATGATTCTTGTTTTCTGGATAAGTATCAAGGAATTACCTCTTTTTTTGATATTAAACCTTTAATGAGGTGTTAAAAACGGGGGGGGTATGCAGTACCGTAAAAAATGTGTTTGGAATAACAGTCAGAGATTGCTTTTGTACACGACCAACTTGCCTGATACAATTTCTTTTGTTACTACTACAAAAATCGAAGAGACAAGTTGTTTTATATTAAATATTGTCAATCCAATTTTATTTTTTGCTTTAGATAATTATTCATCTACTGAGCTTTAAAAACTTGTTACCGAATATCAAAACCAAAGTAATGAGTTGATAAAAGTATTGCTCAATAAAAATCAGAATAAACTATTTATGATATCTTCTACACTAACACCTTCTGCTTCGGCTTTATAATTTTTTATCATACGATGACGAAGTATCCCCATAGCAACTGCCTGTACATCTTCTATATCCGGAGAAAATTTTCCTTGTATAGCGGCATTTGCTTTTGCTGCAAGGACTAAGTTTTGAGAAGCTCTGGGTCCTGCGCCCCAATCTATATAGTTTTTAACCAAATCTGTAGCGGTTTCTCCATCAGGTCTGGTTTTGGTTACCATACTTACAGCGTATTCTATCACATTATCTGCTACTGGTATACGGCGTATTAAGTGTTGAAAGTCAATAATTTCTTGTGCTGTAAACAATGGTTCAATTTTGTTGGTTGTATCTCCTGTGGTGCTTTTAACTACCTCAACTTCTTCCTGAAAGCTTGGGTATTTTAACTCTATAGCAAACATAAACCTGTCTAGTTGCGCTTCTGGCAAAGGATAGGTTCCTTCTTGTTCTATAGGGTTTTGAGTTGCCAGAACAAAGTAGGGTAAATCCAAATTATAATGATGCCCAGCCACAGTAACCGATCTTTCCTGCATTGCTTCTAATAGTGCTGCTTGTGTTTTTGGAGGTGTACGGTTAATTTCGTCTGCAAGGATAATATTAGAAAACACAGGTCCTTTTATAAATTTAAAATGTCTTGTTTCATCTAATATCTCGCTTCCTAAGATATCGCTTGGCATTAAATCGGGGGTAAATTGAATTCTTTTAAAATCCAACCCCAAAGCTTGAGATATAGTATTAACCATCAAGGTTTTTGCTAATCCCGGAACTCCAATCAACAACGCATGACCTCCAGAAAAAACAGAAATAAGTATCTGATCAATAACTTTTTCCTGACCAATAATTACTTTAGAAATTTCTTTTTTCAGGTCTGAATGTTTTTTTACCAGTTTTTCTACAGCCGCTACGTCGTTTGACATATTATTTTTCTTTTTTTAACCAATTACCACTATACTCGCAGTTTCTATAATCTCCGTTTACTTTAATATAAGTATCCATTATTTTTTCGTCCTGCCATTTACGAATAGCGTCTATTTGTTTTTTTCTAAGCGCCAGTTCTTGTATTTTGAGATAATCTTTTGCGTAATCTGCTATATGCTCATCATACCGGTTAAGCACTGTTATCAACTTAAACTTTGTACGTCCCTGACGATCCTGATCCGGAATTACCAAAGAAACTTCATTTGTTTTCAATTTAGACACTTGATCGTACAATATAGGATCAATTTTGGTAAGTTCAAAATGTGTATCCCCTGTAGTTGGATTTATTAATTGTCCTCCGTTTTCGCGAGTTTCTTTTTCGTCGCTAAATTTTTGTGCGGCTTCTTTAAAATTTATAGTTCCAGAAACAATGGCTGTACGAAGAGAGTCTATCAATTTTTTTGCTTTTTCTTCACTTTCTCTGGTAACTTCTGCCATAAGAAGAATATGTCTTACATCTATTTCTTCTCCTCTAATCTTATCTACTTTTATAATATGCCATCCAAAATCAGTTTTAAAAGGCTCACTTACTTCTTCTTCTTGTAAGCTAAAAGCTACATCTTTAAATTCTTTTGCAAAGTTTGTTTGGCGATCCAAAGTATATTTTCCTCCTGTGGATTTAGATCCGGGGTCTTGAGAATACAACACTGCTTTTGTTGCAAAACTACTTCCGTTTTCAACAATATCTTCTCTAAATTGTTTTAAACGATCTATTACTTTTTGTTCTTCTTCTTCTGTTATTTCTGGTTCTATCACAATCTGAGCCAGCTCTATTTCTGTTCCAAAAAGAGGCCTTTCTTCTTTTGGAATATCATCAAAAAACTCTCTGATCTCTTCGGGAGTAATCTCGATATCTTTAATAATTTTGGTTCTCATTTGTTCAGATAATCTATTAGATTTATTGATTTCAAAAAGTTCTTTCTTAAAATCTGCCAGATTATCTTTTTTATAAAACTTCAGTACTTTTTCTACTGTTCCCAACTCGTTAGTCATATAACTTAACTGCTGGTCTACCATAGAATTAACTTCTGCATCTTTAACTTCTATACTATCCTGAATTGCATGATGTGCATATAATTTACTTTCAAACAAGCTTCCGGCTAGTTCACAACGACTTACTTCTGCCGCTGAAACCCCCTCGCTAACTAATTGTTGGTATGCTATGTCTATATCGCTGTCTAAAATCACATTTTCTCCAATAACTGCGGCTACACCATCAATTTTCATTCTTTGAAAAGGTTGTTTTACAGAATCTACTGCAATACTTATCGTATCATTTTTTATAATAGTATCGGTATCTTTGGCTCCCTCTTCTATAACTTCTTGAGCATAAATTTGTATTCCTGTAGCAATGGTAAATACCGCAAATAGCGTTGTAGTTTTAATCATAAACTTCAAATTGTTTGTTCTCAACTGCATCTTTTGTAATTTCTTTTTCAATTTTTTTTATAAGCTCCAGCTTTCGTTTATTTAATATAATTTGCCTTATAGTCGGCTTAATATATTCAATTGGTGCTATTTCTTTACGCTTAAGGATATCTTTTATCATAACCAAATATACTCCTGTAGAGTCTCTAAGTTGTATAAAATTTTTCTCTTTCAGGAGTTTTGTTTTATCCTGTTTTTTCAGGATCGGGATTTTATTTAATACTTGATCCAATTTAATCCAAACAGAATCATTTAACGAATATGTCAGGAACTCTATTTTTTTTTCTTTAAGCTCTTCTACATCTTCTTTATTAAAACGACTCAATTGTTGTTGCGTTGCAGCAATATTTTCGTAATCTGGTGGCAAATGTAAGTAACGTAATTTTACTAACTCCTCATTAAGATTAAAATTTTTTAAATTTTGTTCATAATATGCCTGAAGATCTTGTTCTGTAATCTCCATATTTATAGATTTATTGATTACAGCATTTTTGTATGCATTTATGTACAAAGTACTTTGGTAATTTTCAACAAGATCCTCAAATTCTTTAAGTTCTTCTTCGGTTAGGTTCAATTTTGCTTTATCAATAAATAATTGACGGGTAGCCCATGTATTAATATAATTGTTCACAATATTTATACTATCTTCCTTAGATGTATTTTTGGGGACTAGTTTTTCTATATCACTTTTATATAAATATGTTTTGTTAACTCTGGCTACTGCTTCTTCTTTAATTTGATTTCTAAAGTTCTGACAAGAAACAATTGTAAGCAATAACACTATCAATTTACAATATTTCACACGTTATATTTTTTATTATTAAATTGGTAAGTAGAATATGTGACAGTTATTAAATGGACAATTCTTTTTTTGCCTTTTTTAATATTCTTTCATTAATTTTTACCGAATATTTATTTTTTAACTGCCCTAACCATTGTTTTTCTATACTTTCTTGAAAATCATTAATAACTTCTCCTTTAATTTCTTCAAATGTTTTAATTCTGGAAGGTACTATTTCTTTAACCATAATCAAAGTGATGAAATTATCTTCTTTTGCAACTGTGATCCCTCCTTTTTCTATAGAAAAATCTTCAGGAAACATATCTTCTCCTTTTATCAATTCTTCTTCTGAAAAGAGAACTAAAGCCATATTTTCTTTATTAATTTCTTTCTTTATTTCTTCAATGGTTTTTTGTTTCCTTAACAATTCACGAACTTCATCTATTGCTTTGTGTTTTGAGGAGGAGGCTTTAATTATTTTATACGTTTCATTTTGTGCATAATTTTCCTTTTGTGCTTCATAATATTTTTTCAACCCAATAGAATCTGTTTTTGATATATTCCATATTTTGGATTCCATAAGATCAAAAAACAAAAGACCATCTCTATATTCTCCAATTACATTTGCAAAATCCTCGTTGTCTTCTTCCAGATGTTCTTCATAATATTTTAGTAGTACAGATGATTCATACTTTTTATACATTTCTTCTACAAAAGCTGTAACATCGACAAATTCTCCTGTTTGTCTTTGATTGATTTGCAAGAATTGCACAAAATCTTCGTACAGGTATTTTTCTTTTTTTATGCTAAACAATTCTTCTTTTAAAATTTTATCTTCAGGAAAGCTCCATTCTTCTTTAAAAAATGTCTCCGGGATTGTTTCTTTAAAATAACCAATAGCTTTTTCATTTTCTACAATCGAATATTTCTTTTTTAAAGATTGAATAAATGATTCTGTTACCAATTTTGATCTGCTATCTCTTTTTACTTTTTCTGTTAGCCCTGTTTTTTCTTCTTCAAAAGTTTTTGGGGGATGTTTTTCTATTAATTGAATTATATGCCATCCATATTGTGTTAAAACAGGCTTGGATATTTCTTCTGGCTCTTTTAGGCCAAATGCTACTTTTTCAAACTCTTCAGAGTTTAATGCTCCTTGTCCAAAGCGTCTGATTTTACCTCCCTCAATTGCTGTACTGGGATCATCACTATATTGTTTTGCCAAAGAGGCAAAAGAAACTCCTTGTAACAGTTGTTGATTGATTTCTTTAATTCTTTTTTCTGCTTCGTCAGAGCTTCTGTTTTTATTGATTGCCACCATAATATGTGCTACAGTGACTTCACCTTGCTTTTTTTCTCTGCCATTGACTTTTAATATATGATAGCCAAATTGCGTTCTAAAAGGATTTGAAACCTCTCCAACTTTGGTATTATAAGCTGCTTGCTCAAAAGGATATACCATTTTAAAAACAGAAAACCATCCCAGATCCCCTCTATTATTAATAACCGAAGGGTCTTCGCTATATGTTTTGGCTACAACATCAAATGGTTCTCCTTTATTAATTTTATTTCTTGCTTCTATAATTTTTTGGTATGCTGCAAGCGTGTCCTTTGCAGGTGCATTAGGTTTTACTTCTATCAAAATATGGCTTGCATTTACCTGCTCTAATGAGCGTTCATAGGCTTCTTTTATTAAAGTTTCAGAGGTTCTTGTATCGGTAAGGTACCCCATTGCCAATTGTTTTTTATACCCTTCCAACTCTCTTAAATAGGTTTCTTTTTTATCTAATCCCAAAGATTTTGCTTCTTTTAATTTTAATTTGTAATTAACAAACAGATCCAGATATTTATCTATATTTTTTTGAGTATCATCTTTTACTAAATGTATATTTTTAAGATACACTCTTTTAAATTCTGATATATAGACAGGAGAGCCATCTATTGTAAACAGCACATCTTTTGATTGCTGTGCATTTGTAATTGTAAAAATGATACTCCCCAAAAAAAACAATACTAACTTTTTGTACATAATTTCTATATGATAAAGTCCTAAACCGGACAAAAATAATAATAATAATAAGATGTTTTGCAACTACTTTTGTAACGAAGCAAATATACATTGTAGTATTAGCTTTTGATTTTTTTATGATCTATATATATTGTACCTATGTATTTAACCCCGTAAACACACGTCAAATCATGGAATATAAACTTAGCATAGAAATAAAACATCCTAAAAACCAATTGATTAAAATACTTCATAATCCAGAGAACCTTAAACATTGGCAAAAAGGCTTTGTAAGGATGGAGCATATAAGTGGTGAAAAAGGAAAAACCGGGGCTGTGTCTAAACTAGTTTACAAAATAGGCAAACGTGAAATTGAGATGATAGAAACTATAACCCTTTTGGATTTACCTGATACTTTGCACCTTACTTTTGATACAAATAACGTTTATAACATTCAAGAAAATTATTTTGAAGAGCTTGCTAACGGAAATACTAAATGGATATCTAAAAACGAATTTAAGTTTAGTGGCTCTATGAGGTTTATAGGATTTATATTATCCGGAGCTTTTAAAAAACAATCCTATACTTATATGAAGGATTTTAAAGCTTTTGCTGAAGAAAACAAAAGTGTGCTGACTAAAAAATAGAACATCTTCTGGGATTTTATTTAAGTTTTTCTATTTTAGATCTTAAAAAGTATAACAATTTAATCCAACGATAATTTTGGAACAAAAACTAAAGTTAATTTGGGATTTCAAAGGTCCTAATGCTAGTAAAACTGCGCAACATCACCAGGTTCACCTTAAAGAATATATTCATTTAGAAAAAACATCCCTTAATATTACAGGCTATCAAGATATAAATGAAATGCACAGTCTGGCTTTTATGATTGTTACAGATTCTGAAATGAAAAAAGTGCGGGATGCTTTAAAACCACATCGCGGACAAGTGTACAAGGAGTAGTTTTTAAAAATAATAATTCATGGCACGTATATTGGATAAGACCTTATATATTTGCAAAAACTAAAAAAATAGAAAAAAAATCACGATGAAAAAAGTAATAATATCCTTCTTAGTATTGGTTGCTGGTTTGCAATTAAATGCTCAATCAAAAACCGGAACAATCGATACCGATTTTATTCTGTCTAAAATGCCTGAACTAACTAAGGTACAAGAAGACTTAAAGGCTTATAATTCTAAACTTGAAGGTGAATTGAAGGTAAAAGTTGATGAGTATCAATTAAAGGTAAAGGAGTACCAGGAAAAAGTAGCTTCTTTTACAGAGCCTATGAAAAAAACCAAACAAGAAGAAATCATTGGCTTGGAAGATGGTATTGCAAAATTTCGTCAAAATGGAGCTCAATTGGTTCAATTACAACAAAATAAATTATTACAGCCGCTTTATCAAAAAATTGGCAAAGCATTAGAAGAAATTGCTAAAGCTGAAAGTTTTACCCAGGTATTTACTATAACTACCAGTGGTTTGGCGTATATAGATCCTAATTACGACCTTACCGAAAAGGTAATGAACAAATTAGGTATAAAAATAGAAGAGCCTAAAAAGTAAAGAATATAAACGCCCTTGAAAGAGATCAAACAAAAAACGCATCTGTTGATGCGTTTTTTGTTTACTATACTTTAACTATAATTATCTTCTACTGTAATTAGGTGCTTCTTTGGTTATAGTTACATCATGTGGATGACTCTCATTAATACCACTAGCTGTAATTTTCACAAAACGGCCATTATTTTGCAATGCTTCAATATCCTTGGCACCACAATACCCCATACCGGCACGCAATCCTCCTATAAACTGATGAATACTTTCTATAAGATCTCCTTTGTAGGCTACCCTTCCAACAATACCTTCCGGAACCAATTTTTTAATATCGTCTTCAACATCTTGAAAATACCGGTCTTTGGAACCTTTATTCATTGCTTCTACAGATCCCATACCTCTGTATGTTTTAAATTTTCTACCTTCATATATTATGGTTTCTCCAGGAGATTCTTTTGTTCCTGCTAACAGGGACCCCAACATTACAGTATCTGCTCCGGCGGCAATAGCTTTTGGGATATCTCCTGTATATCTAATTCCTCCATCTGCAATTACAGGCACCCCAGAGCCTTTTATAGCATTAGCTACTTCAAGGACTGCCGAAAACTGGGGGAACCCTACACCGGCAACTACTCTTGTTGTACAAATAGAACCTGGCCCAATACCAACTTTTACAGCATCTGCTCCTGCGTCTACCAAATATTTTGCTGCTTCTGCGGTAGCTATATTGCCTACTACTACTTCTAGTTCCGGAAATTTTGCTTTTACTTCTTTTAAAACAGCAACCACTCCTTTGGTATGACCATGGGCTGTATCAATAACGATAGCATCTACTCCAGATTTAACCAATGCTTTTGTTCTTTCAATAGCATCTCCGGTAACTCCGATTGCTGCTGCTACCCTAAGGCGCCCCAACTCATCTTTATTAGCCATTGGTTTTAGAGTTAGCTTGGTTATGTCTCTAAAAGTAATCAGCCCAACTAATGTATTGTTTTTATCAACTACAGGCAGTTTTTCTATTTTGTTCTTTTGTAAGATCACCTCGGCTTGTTGCAATGATGTTCCTTCTCCTACAGTAACCAAATTTTTGCTGGTCATCACTTCTGATATTGATCGTTGATCATTTTTCTCAAAACGAAGATCTCTATTAGTTACAATACCAATCAATTTATGGTTTTTATCGACAATAGGAATCCCTCCAATACTATGCTCCCGCATATTATTTTTGGCATCTATCACTTTAGCATCTACAGGAAGTGTTACAGGATCGATAATCATCCCACTCTCGGCACGTTTTACCTTGCGTACTTTAATTGCCTGTTCTTCTATCGTCATATTCTTGTGCAATACTCCTATACCTCCTTCTTGAGCCATAGCAATTGCCATACGACTTTCTGTTACAGTATCCATAGCTGCAGAAACGATAGGAACATTAAGTGTAATATTTTTTGTGAATTTAGTCCTGATACTTACCTCTCTGGGTAATACTTCAGAAAAAGCGGGGACTAAAAGAACATCGTCATAGGTTAAACCTTCTCCAACGATTTTGGATTCATGTGCTGTCATGGCAATTAAAATTTAATTGCGTGCAAATGTACATCTTTTAAATGAATATAGAACTATCTCTATTTATTTTAATATCCTTTATTATTCTATTCTCTAAAATTTTACATCCTTAACCTACAATACGTCAAAATAGCAATAGTATAACCTAAAGTGTTTAACTAAAGAAAAATCAATCTTATAATATTTTTAACCTTAAAAAGGCTACAGGGGAAATCCCCCCTTACAAACTCCGTGTTTTCCCTCTACTTCGACAAGACATTATATCCTACATTTGAAAAAGCAAAATCAATAAAACTCAAAACACATTCATAATGATTGTTTCACACAAAATAGAAAGTTATAGCCTTCAAATTGTAAGTAACTATGCAGGAGGAGGAGGATATCAAACAGGCTTTGTATACCTATATGGTTGTAACCAACAGTACCTGGGGCATTTGGGTATCATTAAAAACAACAAAACACTTCCTCAAAACAGACAATATAATAACGGGACTATAACTATTTATTTTCATGAAACCGAACTACAATCTATCCTTGAAACCCTTAGAAATGAAAATCCTGTGTCTATAAAATTTAATACAAGTTCAAAATGGGGAGCTATTGAAACAGGTAAAGAAGCAGTTGGCAATGGGGAGCTTGCTGCTTAGTAATTAAAAGATCTGAAAAAACCATAAGTAAAACTACTCTCAAATAACACATGGGCCATCCAGGAACGAGAGTATAAAAAATATCTGTTGTGAAGAATGTAATTGGATCACAATCTGGTAATAGTGGAAGTGTGTTAATATATAGTGGCACCTAGGTTTTTTCAGGTCTTTAAATACCTTTAACAGGGAGGATAAAAGGTGCTATTATACACACAAACAATTGCATTAAGTTACGCTTACATTTTGCCAATATCCTTATTCCTTTAAATTTAAAAATCCCATACAACCTTTTCAGGTTATTACTTCTTTAATTGCATTCCGTAATCACAATCTTTTATCAAACCTTTTGAGTAACTACATCGTGTTTTTGTGTCCATTACAAGATATAGATCTTTTTTTATAAACACGGCAACATATTCTTTTTCCCAATGTACCTTTATGTCTTTTTTCTTTAAGTTTTCAACATAGCTATATTCATTTGCAAATATTAAAGGTAATGGAGCATCTTTTTTTTTGTGAGTAATCTCCTGAGGAGTTATATTAGATGTAAAAGGGTCTGTAACTGCACATAAAAAACCGTCAAAATCTATATTTTCTTTATCTTCACAAAGAAGATATGCCCATACGGCATAAGTTTCTTCTTCTATCATAAGAGTTCTGCCTGAAGAAATATCTGTGTCCGTTAAAAAGATTTTGGACGCACTATCATTCTCTACATTTTTTTCTTTGAGATTCATTCCAAACAACATATCAAATATGGTAACTAACTGGGTCTTCATTTATTCTTTTTTATAGCTGTATCCTAATTTTAAATAACCATAATTTCATTTTACCTGTATCACATTTATGTTTTGATAAGATGAATCATCACGGTATACTTCATTTAATTTTTCTTCTTCGTGCAAACAAATTTTAGCTAATCTTTTTATAGCGAATCTAATGTGCATTTTGCATAACGCACTGAGCAGCAATAACGCTATAGCAAGATTTTAATGAAAAACTTATGAAGCCACTAACTTAGTTAATTATCTTTTTCTTTTTTTACGGGTTTCCGCATTGAGGTTGTTATTTTTGATTCATTAATCAAAACCTATGAAACAAGTTTATGAAGTATACACTTGTAATACCAGTCTAACTTAGAAATCTGGTAATACACAAAAGGGTTGGCAATAAAATATAATTATTGTTTTTTCATCATAGATAATGTAAAACCTCCTAATACCAAAATCACGATAACCATTATACTCCAAAGCCATATTTTATTTACAAATAATGGCTGGACAATAGTGGATTTTTCAAAATTTATTACTTGTGCTTTACCCGGGGTTATTGTAGATATTTTTTCAGGGATTTTTGCAGATAAATAGTTAAGATCATAAACTGGTTTTTTTGCTTTTTTATTTCCATAAACAATATAATATGTAGCGGGGGTGGTAAAACGTGCAACTAGCTCATGCTTGTATCCTTTTACTACAACTTTACCAATTTTTAACGGTTGATTATCATAATTATCTATTGTTATTCTAATTTTCTTCGCTATTGTACTTGTACAAGTAAACACATTTTCTTCTACAGAACTTAACACTCCAGAAGTAAGCTCCTGATATAAAGGTTTCCAAATTCCAGACCGGGTTTTTATACTATCTGCCAAATATTTAATGGATAATACACGGTAGTAATCAAAGGCATGCTCTGTTTCAAGATAAATATAACTTACAGGAACCGAGTTTTTAAGTGTTATATCTATAACTGTTTTTTTAATATCATTTTGGTTTTGGACAGCAAAATCAGTAACATCATATTTTTGGTAATCTGCACTTTCTTCTTTATATCTTATCACCTTTGCCGATTGTAAAACAGGCTTTTCTTTACTATTAATATGTATTCTATAATAATTATATACTGTTTCAGGAAACCGCAGTGTAGTGAATTGATAATCTGTATATTCATTTTTAATAGAAAGAATACGATAATCTTTTTCAATAGTATACCATTCTTTTAGATCCTGACTTCCTTCTAACTTAATTAACCAGTCAAAATTTGGTTTTTCAAAATCCAATAGAATCTGATTAACAGATTGTTTTGATGGAATTTTTAATGTTATGTAAGTTCCATTATCATTATATACTGTATTAAGCACAGAAAATGGTATTCCTTTTTCTGAAACTTTTTCACTTTTTAATCGCAAAAGATAAGGAGCCTCTATGGTATCTTTTTTATTTGTTATACCATAAATTCTAATATCAGATAAATCTGGAGAAACTCTGTCAAACATATCTTCGGGCAAGTATATTGCATACCATGTATCTGCTATATCGGGCAAAACACTTTTATAAGTGTACTGATTAATTTGTGCCTGGCTTTTAAAAACAAACAATACTATAAAAAGTTTTATAAAATTAATCTTCTTTTTCATTTGCAATGATATGTTTGTACTTATTATATAAAAACGAGATTATTAAAAGAAGTACCCCCAAGGATAAGAACACAATGGTTTTAGCAATTGTTCCTAAATTAGAGATGTCATAAAAAAACAATTTAATGAGTGTAACCCCAAATACGATAATAGCAAGGATACGCAAATACTTTTTTCTTTTCCCTATTCCAAGAGCTATTAGAAACAACGCATAAACTCCCCACAAAATACTCAATCCCAACTTATTGGTTTCTGGATAATCTGCCATATCCAACCAATGTATTAACTCACTGCTTACTACCCAAATTAATGTACAGTGCAGTATAACCTCATAAGCAATCTTAAATGTCCTGCCTAAAAACTTTTGTTGTACATATTTATAAAAAGTAAATAACAACCCTGCCAAAAACATAAACGAAAGATATCGTATCCCTATGCAAAAAAACAAACTGGCTTTATATTCTGTTGTTTTTAAATCTAAATAGTTAATTCGTATCTCACTTAATAAATAAAGACCGCGAGTCAAAAATCCAAAAAGAACAAATAAGATAAACATTAGAGTGACATACCCAAAAATATTATTTTTAATTTTTTTAATATTCAAAAAAGATAAAATAATAAGAAACAGCACGGTATAATTAAGCAGCCAAATGGCTTTAAAACTTTTAATATTAGATAAAACAGTATACTCGTGATTTTCCTGGATATTTTGAGACAAGAAAAATTGTTCTTTATTTATATAAATACTATTCCAATAAGTATCTATTTCTATCCAAAACGCAAAATAACTTGTACATATCAACAACACCCCAGCAATAACTGTAAGAAGGGTATATAACCAAGGTTGTGCAGGCCAGGGAAAGGTAAGTTTTTCTTTGTTATGTATTATATAAATGGATATATAGGCTGCGATACATAATATTGATGTCATTAAATAAACATTAAACACAGGTATTAGAGCCGTTTCTATAGATAGCGAATCATATCTATAATAAACTGTTATCCAGTCATGCATCAAGCTAAAAAAAGTTAGAAACCACAGTGGATAAGAGAGTATCTCATAAAACTGAACTTTTTTTGTTCTCCCTATCCAAAATAACAATACCGCTTCTCCTGCCCATAATAGCGTAACCCAATTACCATCTAACTGTACAGGAAATGTAATTGTTAGATAAACCAAAACCATACCCGAAACAAAATTTAATAAGTTTTGATTTACTAATTTTAGCCTATATACAACTACACTAACTACAAAATGAATTATAGCATTAACTAGTGTAAATACTCCTAACAATTCTTTACCAAATTCATGTTGTTGCAACATCGAATAACCTATTCCATAAAAAACAAATGAATTTAAAAGTTGCAAAACAACATCGGTTGTTCTAAAACTTTCCTTTTTTCTTAGTTTATATACCAAGAAAATTAAATAGAATATAACAAAAAAGATCGTTAGAAATATAAACCCTAAAACAAAGTGTTCCTCTTTATTATATCCAGACAAGTACCAGGATACAAAAACAATCCAGGTAAAGAAGAAAGATGAGCTATAAAGAGGTTTCCAGTATTTTTTTATTGCTATGATAAGGATTCCGATATTAATTATCGACATATAACTAAATAGTACCCCAACCCTTCCTGAACCATCACTTAATAAAAACGGAACAGCATACGCCCCTACTAACCCAATATGTGCAATAATTTGTTTGTTATATTGTATAGCCGCATAAACAGTAAAGACTGTAAATAATAACATAATTATAAATGTTATGATCTGCGGAATAAGCCCATATAAATCATAAGCTAAATAGGTTATAAAATAAAGTATTGCCATCGCCCCGCTTATTAAAACGGCACTAAAATTTTCGTATTTCTTTTTTAGCTTTATTGCTACTCCCATGAGCCCTAACCCGGTTAAGTACCCTAAAACAATCCTTGTTAACGGCCCTATAAGATCATGTTCTATACTATATTTTGCACCTATAGCAACTCCTATTATAATAATAACAATACCTATTTTATTAATCAGGTTTTCCCCGATAAATTTTTCTAAGTTTGATTTCTTTTTTGGAGAATCAATTTGGGAGGTTACCGTTTTACCTTTTGATTTGTTTACTTGTTCTTCAATAATTGATTTAGGGACACTATTTTTATCTTCTGTCTTTTGGGGAATATTGGAAATATTTGCAGGAACTTCTACTTTTGGTTCTGACTCAATTTTTGACAGGTTTTGTAAATCATATACCCTGTTTTTAAGATTTTGTATTTGGTTTGAAAAATCTTGTTGTTTTTTTTGAAGATTTTCTAATTCTTCTATAAGCTTATTAATATAGTCTTGATTATTTTTCATATAAATATGATCTAAGTCACTTATTCAGCCTTTAAATATAAAATATTACGTTTACACACTCTATTATACATCAAATATTTGACACCTAATATAGTTCTAAATTTATTAGACTATTTATTCTGCAAAACTGTATTCTATACAATTTTTAAGTTCCTATAATTAAGTGTTACCATGAAAAGGTAAAAAATATTTTCTATAATGACACTATCCTACAATATATAAGATGTTTTTTGACTTTAAAACATTATAAATAAAAGAAGAGGGTGCCTGAAAAATCAGGTATCCTCTTCTTTTATTTATACTATTATTAATGAATTTAGTTAACCATGAACACTTACTATCTCTATTGTAAATAACTATTTTATCAGCTATATAAAGAAACAGATAAGTTCTTGTTATTTCATAGTAAATACAATCTGAAGTTCCTATGCAAATTTCATGATCTTTGGGTTTTTCTGTTAAGGTAAAATCGGTATTAAAAACAAGAATTGTTCCCGGATCATTATTCTTAATCCATGTACCTGCTTATCCTCTATGATCTTTTTGTTGTCTATAAATTTGATCTCTTGATTGTAATCCAAAACAAGAAATCATATTATTATATTATAAATAATACTACCCTCTATATCTTATATAGTGAATTTCCATATCATTCATTGTTAGAGTAAGTTTATCCTCATCCAACTCATAATCCAAACACATTTCCTTGTTTTTTTGTGCCGGGGTTGCTTTTATACATAATTTATTATCCTTTACTAACCAGTATCGCTTTAAAGGTTCTCCTAAAGATTTTTCGACCACGACACCATTCTCTCCCAGATTTATATATGTTTCCGGATCCCCATCCATAATCCATTTTCCTATTAAGTTTTGAGGCTCTAAACCTTCTTGATAAGCACATTTGTTTTTTACACTCCCAACCTCGATCGGTTTAAAGTTATTTTTATAACCACTCATTATAATGGTTATAAAAATGAGAATAACTATATTAAATTTAGAATACATAGACCGGAATTTTAAGAAGTTTAAACTTACTATTTTTTTTAGCTTCATTCTTCTCCTTTTTTTAAGTTTAAATATTTTAAAGCATCAACAATTATGCCTAGATATTACATGAGTATGATTTTTTATTTAAAAAAAAACTTCAAATAACAGGTAGGGTATTCTTTTATGTAAACGTTTTTATAAAAAAGAATATACCCCTTGACTTATCTATAACGTAAATGGCAAAAGGGAACATCATTTTTTGCATGTTCCCTTTTTAATTTAAAATCATATTCGAATAAACTTTTACCTTAAAAAATATAGTATTATTATTTATGGCAATAATTTCATTTAAGGCTAACTTAAGTTTAATCCTTTGTTTTTAAGCTCTCGGGGGTATTTCCTTCTTTTTTAACCCGGATTATAACCTAAAGGGTCACAAAACCTTCTTACCTTAGTTCGATTAATCCCAAATGTTGGTTTTCGACACAAAATCCTTAGTAGAATTTCACTACCATAAACGTATTTCAGACTAAGCTAAGGTTTCTTGTTCTTATACCATTTTAACTTTGAAATAGCACTAATAAATTATTTCTTTTTCATCTGT
>NZ_CDSBKO010000041.1:0-54678 GCF_977115655.1 Aquimarina sp. | reverse complement strand
ACCCTTTGGGACGTTCATCTAAATGAACTATATTTACCATTCAAGGCACACACACCGTGTATAATTTATTGCTAGCTTCTTGCTTACTTCTGAAAATCCTCGCAGATTTTCAGCTTGGTGTGTACTTGCAAAGTTAAATGCTAAACCACGCAACTACTTATAACGAAGACCGTTGACAACAATTTAAACAAAAAATTGGCGTTCTGAATTTAATGTCTAAAAACTAGCGCTAATGAAATTTATTCAATTCCATTTTTTTCTCATCAAAAAGTATTGTCCAAAAGAAAAATTACTACAAATAATAACATTGTTTTATTTGCTCAATCTAAATGCACAAGTTACATTACGAATAGAACCTGGAGTACTTTTAGAAACTGATTCCAATAATTTAGGATTATTGCTAAATATAGAACCCAAAGTTAAAGCTTCAGAAAATACTGTAATTGGATTGAGGTTTGGAATTGCTATAAATCCCCAAAAAATTAGACTTGATGATAGTTTACCTTATTTCATAGATGAAATGGACGACAATGCGGTTATTTCATTTGTTCCAACTTATGATTATTACTTCAATAACAAATATCATCGGCCTTATGTAGGATTCGGACTTGGATACTATTTATTTAATGATATAGATGTATCTAATCGCAATAGTGGCTCTTTAAATGTTTTAGAGGGAAATGTAAAAAACCAATTAGGCTTTCTATTACGAGGTGGTCTAGAAATTGGAAATACAAGATACGGACTGGAGTACAATTTTATGCCTAAAGCTGATATCAAAATACCTGATGGACAAACGATAGGGACAATAAATAATAGTTATCTCGGATTATCAATTGGATTTAAAATAGGTGGAAGAAAAACTCAAGTTAATTCTATTTAATGAATATAAATGAACAAAAGTGAGTTTGGCTTTTTTAGAGTGGAGCCTTTTCTCAAATATAGTTAAAAACTTAAGCATTAACCCTTAATTATGTATTGGTTGTGCTCACTTTTTAGTAATCCATATCAATGATAAATATATT
The DNA here is from genome assembly GCF_977115655.1 of Aquimarina sp. Taxonomy (NCBI): domain Bacteria; kingdom Pseudomonadati; phylum Bacteroidota; class Flavobacteriia; order Flavobacteriales; family Flavobacteriaceae; genus Aquimarina; species Aquimarina sp. The sequence continues at coordinate 53,653 of NZ_CDSBKO010000041.1, read as the reverse complement.
GATTTTTCCATTAATACTTTTAATAAATTTTGTAGGATAAAGATGTTTCTGATTTTTAAATAGAAGTCAAACAATATAATGAATTCTTCCCATTTACTACACCAATACTTTACTACATAAGGGCTTTTTAAGTTTCATTTATCAGTAAAGCGTTCAAGCTCTACTAATGTAGCATTTATTTGTTAGATATATTATAGATATACTTCATATTTGCTTTGAAGGTTTTTTATCTTTCCATGCGACATACCAAGGACTATTTCGTATTTGATCTACCGCGCAAATCCAGGGAATACATTTTTGATCGATTGACTAAATCGATTAAGGTTACTAGCAACGATTATTAAAACCCTCTCTACATTTCGAGCTTCAGATCGGTTAGTAACCCTTACTAAAAGGCTTCTGATTCGTTTTTTCTAGGTCACATATCTAATAACTCTTTACATCCTTTTTTATTATGAACCTTAGAGTAAGATAAAGGTTTTATTGATTGCTTTTAATGCTTGTTCAATCTTGAAAACTATACCATGTATATCCAAACCATACAATAGAGTGCTTCTGAAAATTTGTTCTTAATGAACGAACTTGGCTGACAGATTAAAGTAAGCTAATTAACTCATTAAATTAGTATTTGGAGATAAATTTTTGATAATAATTTTTACAATAAGCTCTTTATTTACTTCGGTTTTCTAGAAAACACAAAAACTAAATATTAAAATAATGTTATTATATCAACAATAAACTGGTAGGTACTAGTATACAAAAGTGCGTAATTTTACTATTTTCACCAAAATAACACATTCACAACTAATTATGAAAATCAAAATTATGAGCACCAAAAATTACTTTTTGACGTTTATCTTACTATTATTTGCCTCCAGTATTTATAGCCAAGAGACAGGTAATGGTTGTGGCACTAAACTCTCCGAAAAAGAAAAAAATGCTTTTAAACAAGCAATGTCAAAATTAAAAACACAAAATCGATTTACTAAAAGTACAAACCAGAATTCATACGTTATTCCTGTAGTGTTTCATATTCTTCACAATGGAGAACCTGAAGTAATTGAGGTTAGTAAAGAAGATATGAAATGCCGCATTGATGATGTGATGTCGGTAGTTAATGGAGATTTTAACGGGACTTTCCCTGGGTATAATACTATAGATCCTAGATTCGAAGGTATTAAAGATAAAATGAATATCGAATTTGTTCTCGCTACAGAAGATCCTGATGGTAATTTATTAGAAGTTCCTGGAATGGATTGGCAAGCAGACGATGATTTGATAGAGTATGGATATGATCAGCGAATCTACGATCATTTGTGGTGGGGCAAAAATAATAAGTACTACCTTGATATATCCATTGTTCATCATCCAAATGAAATAGGCCAATGGAATGGGTCTGGACATGCATTTTTGCCTATACAAAATGTAGTACCTCATATTACATTTAACTGGAGATATATAGGAAGAACTTGTGGATCCTTATCCGCAAACAACCCGGGATTTGAAAAGGTAATGACCCATGAAGTTGGACATTATTTTGGTTTAAGGCATACTTTTCAGGATGAATGTGACACGACTAATGATGGTATGGATGATACACCTCCTACAAAAGGATCAGAAGGATGCCAACGAAACCAACTAAACGAATGTGGTGTATATCCTAACCTAGAAAACCACATGGATTACAATACCAGATGTCAAAACATGTATACCAAAGATCAGGTTTCGGCAATGACTTATTGGTTAGAAGACACTTCTGAGGCATTTTATCCAAGAAGTTTATTATGGAGTCAACAAAATCTTAAGGAAACAGGAGTTATAGCATCTGTTCCCGAAGCTAGGTTAAAAAATGATTTAAGTTCAATTTGTAGTGGAGAATCTGTTACATTTAAAGATGTTTCTACAGGGTTTCCTACCTCGAGAATATGGACTTTTGAAGGAGGTTCCCCCTCTAGTTCTACTGCGGTCAATCCAACTGTTCAATATAATGCTTCGGGGAAATTTAAAGTGACCTTGAAAGTAATTAATGCCCTGGGGCAACATACCTTGGAAAAAGTTGAATATATTTATGTAGATCAAACTACAAACACTGCTTTTACTGAAAATTTTGAGGGAGTTTTTCCTCCAAAAGGCTGGGATATTTTTAATCCTGATAAAGAAATTGCTTGGGCAAAACGCAGTGATGCCGGACATGGAGATAATTCAAGTATGGTAATTAATAATGCTAACAACAATGTAACAGGCGCAAAAGATTATATTAGATTACCTTATTATGATTTTTCTGCAGGCAAAAAGAGTGAGATGTTTTTTGATATTGCTTATACCAAATTTGATAATGATAGTCCCGATGTATTAAAAGTTCAAGTTTCTACTGATTGTGGTACTACCTGGAGTGATGTATATTCCAAAACACATACAGAATTGGAAACAACCGAAGTAATCACAAGTTTATCGAATGATTGGGTTCCTAGTAAAGATGAGCATTGGAGAAAAGAAATAATTGATCTTAGCGCCTATGATGGGGAGTCAAATGTATCCATTCGATTTTTTAACATCTCTGGTTTTGGTACCAGAATTTGGATCGACAATGTAAATATTGCAATAGAAAATAATATTGTTCCTATTTCTGATTTTTATTCAAGTAACAGAACTACAGTTTGTAATAGTATAGATGTTACTTTTCTAGATGTATCTACAGGTAATCCTACGAATTGGGTATGGACTTTTAAAGGTGGAACACCATCAATATCTACAGATAGAAACCCACCAGTAGTTACTTATAATAAGCAAGGCTCTTATGAAGTAACATTAACAACAACTAATGCTAATGGAAGGAATACTATTACCAAAAGTAATTATATTACTATAGTTATTCCTGATGAAACTTCTTTTTCACAAGATTTCGCAGGGGTTTTTCCTCCATCAGGATGGGAAATATTCAATCCAGATAGTGGTCTAAAATGGGAAAAACGATCTGATGCAGGTAATGGGGATAATTCTTGTATGGTCATGAATAATGCTGATAACGCAACAGTAGGAGAAATTGATGAAATTACTTTACAGCCTTTGAATTTGTCTATGGGAGAAACCGATTTTTCTTTTGATGTAGCGTATACAAAGTTTGATAATAACAGTCCAGATGCTTTAAAAGTATTAATTTCTAAAGATTGTGGAGAAAATTGGATTGAGATCTATTCTAAAACGCATACAGAATTAGAAACGTTTGGACCAGCAACCAGCCCTAACGATTGGATTCCTACCGAAGATTCGCACTGGCGTACAGAAAGGATTTTATTATCCGAATTTAAAGGTGAATCTAATATCTTGGTTAAATTTAAAAATGTTTCTGGTTTTGGAACCAGAATATGGATTGATAATATAAAATTCAATTTTAATAGCCAAGAACCTCCTTTTTCTAATTTTTCTATGAATGATAATGTGTGTAGTGATATTCCTGTTAGTTTTACAGATCTCTCTACAGGTAATCCAACTTCTTGGTTATGGATATTTAATGGGGGGAATCCTTCTACCTCTACAGATCAGAATCCAATTGTTACTTATAACACTCCTGGTACATATAATGTTCAACTTACAGCAACTAATACCTTTGGAACTGGAACAACAATAGTAAAAAATGATTTTATTACAATTAGTAATACAGAAAATCTTCCTTTTACAGAGGATTTTGCAGGAGTTTTCCCTATAGAAGGGTGGCAAATTATTAATCCAGATGAAGATGAAATTCAATGGGAAAAACGATCTGATGCAGGTAATGGAGATAGCTCATGTTTGGTAATCAACAATGCGGATAATCCTGAGGATATGATTGATGAACTTATTCTTCCATCATTAGATTTTAATTCTAAAGAGCCAGAATTTCTTAAATTCGACATAGCGTATACAAAATATGATAATGCCGAAGTAGATGGAGTGGAAGAAAGTGCCGATCGATTAGAAATATTGATTTCTACAGATTGTGGTGCTACCTGGACAAATGTTTACAACAAGACACATACCGATTTAGCAACTGTTCTAGTACTAGATGATCCTAACACTATAGGTGTTAATGAAACTAACGATTGGATCCCTACCCAAAGATCACATTGGAGAGAAGAAACAATTAGATTACAGAGTTATGCTAATCAGCCAAATGTGCTGATCAAACTAAAGAATACTTCTGGATTTGGTACCAGAATATGGATAGATAACTTAAATATTACAGCAATCTCCTCATCAAGACCTCATTATTGCGAAGCAAATGGTCAAAACGGTACTGAAGCTATAAAAAATGTTAGTTTTGGAAGCATTGATAATTCATCACAAAGGAGTTCTTCTGGGTATGGAAATTATATAGCCCAAATTGCCAATATTAGCAAAGGGAATAGCTATGACCTTACTGTAGATATTATAGGATATAAAGATGGAAGTAAGGATGAAATATATGCTTGGTTTGATTGGAATAGAGATGGGGATTTTGAAGATTCTGATGAATATATGCTACTTAACAAAATTTCAGGAACCACAGGTAAAGCAACTATTGTTGTTCCGCAAGATGCTGAACCTGGTGAGACTGGAATGCGTATAAGAGTAGCTTATTATGCAAGTTCAAATGTACCATGTGGCTCTGTAAAATATGGTGAAGTTGAGGACTATACACTTAATGTTTCTCATCCAACAAAAATAAATCCTAATGAAAATAGTAATATTTCAGTATATCCAAATCCAAATTCAGGGGATGGATTTGATATAAACTTTAATTCTTCAGAAACCGGACTTGCCAAAATACAACTATATAATGCTATAGGAGTAAAAGTATATGAGTTAAATGAGATGAAAGGTTCTGAACCTATTAAAAAAATAAAAATGAATCAGAGATTAACCTCTGGATTCTATATCTTAAAAGTTCAAATAAAGTCTATTACTAAAACCATAAGGGTTGTAATAGAATAAAAACTTATAAAGTTTATTACCAGAAAACGTTTATGGATATTTATTCATAAACGTTTTTTTATTATCATGAAGTATTTAAAAATAAACTAGTAATGAAAATGTTTGTTTTTGATATTTTCATTAATTATGTAGTTAAGAAATAGAATTACATTTTATCACTAAAGAAGAAATAGGAAATGTAGTTTATAAATAATTTTGCGTAAGACAAATACTTCATTTACAACTAAATGAATAAAGTTTTAACTGAAGTATTTTTTTTAAAGAAACAAGTAAAATGAAAAATTTATCAAGAATAGCCTTAATCTGGTTGAGTATCGTTATCGTTTTTAGTTGCTCTGGCGATGATGATAGAGTTGTTGTAATCCCCTCAAGTTTTGTTACCAATAATAGTACCGACTTTTTCATCAATAAAGATGGAACGGTGGATTTAACAATAAATGGTGCATTTAGTACAGGAAACGATTTAAGTGGTGATGTAGTAAGTAGAGGGTTTGTATATGGAACTACTTTTAGTACAATTCCAAATGCTAATAATACAATTACAGCAACAGGTCCCCAAAATGAAATTATTGGACAACTCAAAAATTTACCAAGTGGTAACACCTATTATATAAGAGGCTTTTTTGAATTGAATGATGGCACTTATTTTTATGGAAATGAAATACAAGCAAGTACTAGCGCAAATGCAAGTAATACAAGATCTATTAAGATCGAAATGGAATCAACCCCCTTCTTTGTATCATCGACGGAAATTACTCCTCAAATAAACATCACCGAAGTAAAAAAAGAGATGCCAATTGAAGTAGGATTTGAATATAGTACAAATAATGATTTTTCTAATAGCACTATTAGAAAAGCTGATAACTATACAGGAGAACATATACAAGGCAATCTTCTTATTAAAAGCTACCAAGAAGTTATATCGGGATTAAACCCTTCTACAGTTTACTATTTTAGGCCATATAGTAAATATAAGGATGGGACGATTACAAATGGAGGAACAAGTACTGTTTCACATACAACTAATAATTAAATCCTTATAAAATCTGTATCGATTTTTTAGGACTAGACACTGTATTGGTATAATAAAGCTTTAAAACTTTTAACCAAATTTAAAACTCGCAAAATCAAATTTTTAATGTTTTTCAAAAAAATGATACGGACTTATAATACATAAAATAAAGTTCTTTGAATGGATATTCTTAAAACGATAAAAACCCCGATTTTTGAGTATTTAAGCTCAAAAACCAGGGTTTTACATTAAAATAAATAACCTATTAAAAAAAAATAAACTTAACTTTTATTGAATAAAATATTAGTAAAGGTTAAAATCAGGAGCAAACTCAAACATTCTAAAAACATTTAAAAATTTATCAATTATTAGAGAGAAACTCCTTATGGAGGTATTCATTAAATCTTATTAACCTTTTTTCAGAATCTACATTATTCAATAATAATTTTTGTGGTATATAACTTATTACTAGATCTAACTTTTATGAAATATATACCTGCATTAAATTGCTGGTTTATATTAATTTTCTTGAGTAATCCTGATTTTTTCATTTCATTTTTCTCTAGTACTTTTACTCCATTCATATTATAAATAGATATATTGACTAGATCATTTTCGAAAGTTTCAAAATAAAGATTCAGTTCTCCTCCTTTAAATGGATTTGGAACTACATTTAAAACAGAAGATTTTGCTATATCATTAGTAGTTGTTCTTGCTATATTTTCATTAGCTACTTTAATTGTATAATCCTCTACTTCACCATAATCTGATGTTCCACAAGGAATACCTGCATTATCATAATAAGCTACTCTTATACGCATTCTTGTATCCCCAATCTCTGCAGAATTTGGTACTGTAATAGATGTTTTTGCTGTTAAACCATTTATCTTATCTAATTTAGTAAACTCATCTGTTTCAAAATTTCCATTTTTATCCCAATCAAACCATGCGTATACCTCGTCATTTTCTCCACCTTTATATCCTTCAATACTAACTAAAAGATCATAAACATCTCCTTTATTTACAGTTGCTGATTGGTTGGTATAATCTTCATAACCAGAAGTCCCTCTACCAGATGATTTATTTATCCCAGAAAAAACTACATTAACAATAGCCTCTGTACCTTTTTCTCCTTTTGCAAGACAATATGTAAGACCAGATGAGGATACTGTGATATTAACTATAGATGAAACAGTAATCTCCCCATTATTATCTGTAGCTTTAGCTATTAATTCGTGTACCCCAATAACAGCGTTATTCCATTCAAAATTATATGGCTCTGAAGTATCTTCTCCAAGTTTTATGTTTCCGTCAAAAAACTCTACCAAAGTAATATTCCCATCCCTATCGGATGCAGATGCTGAAATAGTAATTGTATCTTCTTTATCAATAATTGCTCCATTAGAAGGAGAAGTTATTGCAATAACAGGTGGTTCATTGGTCTGTACCTCTTGTATAGTAATTGTATAATCTTCTACCTCGCCATTTTGTACTTCACCACAAGGCACATCCGGATCTGATATATATGCAACTCTAATACGCATTCTTGTGCTTCCAGATTTAGCATTTTGGGGAACTGTAATAGTAGCTCTACCTTGTTCTCCAGCCGTCTTTTCTAGTTTTACGTATTCTTCTGGTTCAAAAAAGTTATTATTTTGGTTCCAATCTATCCATGCATAGATTTCATCTCTATCACCTCCTTGATATCCTTCGATATCAACAGTTAATGTATAATTTTTACCTTTAGCTACATTCCCTATTTCACTAGTATGATCTTCATAACCTGCACTACTTCTTCCTGAAGTTTTATTAATTCCTGCAAATCTAACACGAGTAACAGCCTCAGGGCCTTGTCCTCCGTTTGCTTCGCAATATTCATCAGATTCACTTGTTATGGTTCCTGCATATATTCCTGTTTCAGGAGTTCCGCTTACTCCGAATTCTTTAAATTCAAACAATTTTCCATCGTTACTAACCCTCAGCTTTATCCATCCGTAGTGAAATCCCCCTGATCTTCTAAATCGAATTCCTATATATTTAGTTTTTCCTCTCCATTCTTGATACAATTTAGAATCAATCATATGTTGTCCTTCTTCTTCAAAAAACTCTCTCCCGTTTTTCCAAGAACTGTTTGGTCCAATTAAAGTTCCATAATCCAACGGTGTCAATTCATAATTTTCATTTGCAATTGCATCTTTTCTGTAAGTTAATAACTTAACTCCTTGATATTTATCCGTACCTCTATCATACCATTGAAGATGGTAGTTAACACCAATACGATTAACATTTTGTATCGAATTTAATATTCTAAATTCTGCAACCTCATCTGATCCATCTGGTATTTTAAGAGATTTTCCTTCTAACACTTCTTTATAAGATTCTCCTATATACTCTGCCTGAGGAAGAAATTTTGTAAAATGAATTTGAGAAGCGTCACGGCTTTGGAAAGCTGCATCTAAAAATTCTATTTCCATTTGCCATCCTGTATAAGTCCCCCATCCTTTATTATCTATTTGATCTCTGGTTTGTCCATCAAAAACACCATTCATCGATATTTTTGCCGTTGTAGAATTTGTAATTTCTATTTCTACGTTTGCAAAATCCTCGGTATTTTTAACAGTATAATGTACTCCTTTTTGCAATTTTCCTTGAACTGCAAAAGATGCATTATGAAGACTAGCTGTAATGTCATTACCCATTGTTGAATTATTCGAAACAGATTCTATAAAACGATCTGTTGAATATTCTAGATAAGGCGCTTCTATTTTTGCTAGTATTGAAGTATTACTTTTTGGATTAACTCCTAAATTTGTAATCATTGCTACACTACCATTAGCATTTACTTTTACTTTTGCCCATCCGTACAAATATCCTCCTGTTATTGTATGGTAACGAATACCCATATATCCAGACTTCCCATGCCAATTGGTATAAGTAGAACTACTTAATACCGGATTACTAGTTTTAGTAGTTTGCGCTTTGGTTACCCAATTACCTGATCCATTTTGTATTCTCTCACCTTCTACTAATCGCTTAACATTCATCGTATTTGGATTACAAAGCACCTCATAATCAAAAGTTGAATTATCAATAATTATAACATTACCGTTATAATTTTTCATTTTTACTCTAACCGCTTCTTTAGCTATCGGTGAAATAAAACTTGATTCATAAAGGTTATTTGTATCTTCAAAAGAATACCCCATTACCAAATATGGAGAAAGAGTTTCATAATACGTACTAAAAGAATCAAAAAATTTGATATGATAAGTACCTGTCTTAGAATGAAGAGAAGATACTCCTCCTACTAAAGCCTTATCTAATAATGTTATTCTAAAGCTAGTTGAATTTGCTGCCCTATTTGATACCGCGTTTCCTTCTAAAGAAATCTCTGCTGTATTATTATCTAAAACGGTTAACTTAACATTTAATCCATCAGGAACACCTGTTGTAGTATAATGCACTCCTTTTTGTAACGTTCCTGTAGTAGAGAATCTAGCTCCATCAACTGCTTTTATTTTTTTCTTATTTAGTATACTTCCATCATTATCTACGGATTCAATTAGATTTTTAAGTTTATATAAATCACTATCTAATCTATCCTGGTACGTAAATAATATTCTCTTTCCTAAGTCATTTTTTATACCAGTAGCAACTAAATTATCATCTGTCCATAATGTTTTTCGGGCGTCATGTCCCATATAAGATTCCATTCTTGTTACTTGCCCTTTGGTAAACATAGATTCGCATGGATTATAATCCATATGATTTTGACTATTAATTAATTGGTTAAAACAATTTCTAACTCCTGAAATACAATCATCTCCCTCTTGATTTGATGCCAAACCGGCCTTTGTTGGTGGTGTATCTGCTACACCATCTCCTTTATCTGCTCCTGCAACGCATCCCCCATTAAAAGTATGCTCTAAACCAAAAAAATGACCAAACTCGTGAGTTAATGAAGATGCAGGTGGTAAATATTTAATATATTTTCCATTGTATACTACTCTTGCAACTCCTCTATTGGATTGCCCAGTATCCGGAAACCATGCTACTCCTGATTTGAATCTACTAGATTCTTTAATGACAATTTGAATATGGACATTCATATATTTGTAATTGTCCCAAGCATATTCACCTATCTCTGTATCTTTAACTCCACCAAGACCAAAACCACTTTTTGATTCGTGATGAATAATTCCTGTAGTTGTGTTTCCGTCTGGATCAATTTGAGCTAATTTAAACTCCACATCCATCTTACCTTCTAAGGCTTTAAAATTAGGATCTAATTCTTCTCCTATATTACCTCCTTTAAAATTATCATTGATATCTTGTAATGCTTCCCTAACTCTTTCATCAGTAACTGTGAAATCTGAATCGGGATTACTTCCTGCCCAATCTGTTCCATAAATATGAAAAACAACTGGGATAATAAATTTCTTTCCTGAGCTCTTTAATCCCAAGTTTTTAAGTTGAGATTCTTTTTGAACTCTCTTTTCAAATTGCTGTGATTCTAATAAGGCATTGGGGTTTTCTTTATAATATTGTTCTTGATTAGATTTAAAAGAGCAGCTTTCCTGTTTTTCTTGCCCTACTATTGTTGATACTGTGAGTATCAATAGTAGATAAATTGACTTTAATAGTTTCATAATTTATAAGTTGAGATTTGTTTGTGTAAAATCACCAAGTATACTACGTAGAGTAGTTAAATTACTCTAACTATCTAAAAAATATATTTAATGATAAATCATTCTATAGAAATATCAGGGAGATAGAAATCTCCCTGATATTTAGCTTGTTTTTCTGTAGTTATAAAGAAAAACGTTACTATTTAACTACAAGTTTTGATGTAAATATTTGATTTTTATAGACTACCTTTAAGAAATATACTCCTGCATCTAATTTCTGGTCTATATTTATATGTACAAATTTTCCTGCTTCTTTTATTTTATTTTCCTCTAATATTCTAACCCCTTTGGTGTTATATAATAAAATACTAGTCATACCCATTTCTTTAGTTTCAAAACTAATAGTAAGTTCTCCTTGAGTAAATGGATTTGGCCCTACAGATAATTTACTATTTTTTATGACACCCGACATTAACGGGGTTATATCTGTTCTTGAACTGGCCGCATCTTTAGAAATTATTAGAGCATAATCTTCTACCTCACCATATTTTGATTCTCCACAAGGAACACCTGCCTGATCATAATAGGCTACTCTTAATCTCATTCCAATTGTACCAAATTCTGCTGTTTCAGGAATTGTAACTGTAGCTTCTCCTGTTGCTCCGTTAGTCTTGGTTAACGTTGTTAACTCGCTATCTTCGTAGCTTCCATTCTTATTCCAATCAAACCAAGCATAAACTTCATCTTTATCTCCACCTTTATATCCTTCTATAGTAACTAATAGATCATAACTTGATCCTTTTACCACAGTTCCAGAAACGGACGTAAAATCCTCATATCCAGATTCATTTCTGCTCGATGTATTATCTATTCCTGCAAAGTTTACTGCAATAATTGCTTCAGGACCTTTTGCTCCATTAGCTATACAATATTTAGGTATATCAGATTCTATCACTGTTCCTGAAACTACTAATGATGTAGCGATTGCACCCAGGTTATCTGTTACTTTTGCTGTTAGGTTGTATGTTCCAATTTTTTCAAGTTTCCAATCAAAACTATAAGGAGCTGTACTATCTTCTCCCAGTTTTTGTAAACCGTTAAAAAACTCTACTTTGGTAATTGAACCATCTGTATCTTCGGCATTAGCTGTTATTGTAACAGTTCTTCCTAAACCTAGCTCTGCTCCTTCTGACGGAGACGTTATAGCTACTGTAGGCTCATTGTTACCTCCTGTTATATCTATAGTATAATCTTCTACTTCTCCATAAGTAACAGCTCCACAAGGAACATTTGAATCATCTTTATAAGCCACACGCACTCTCATTCTGGTCTCTCCTTTTACAGCAGATCCCGGAACTGTTATACTTATTTTACCTTCTTTATCAGCCGTTTTAGTTACAAAGTAATATTCTCCTTCATCATCAAAATCTTTATCTCCGTTCCAATCTATCCAGGCATACACTTCGTCTGGTTCCCCACCTCGATATCCATCGATACTTACTACTAATTCATATACTTCTCCTGGAGTTACTATTCCTTTTTCTGACAGAAAATTTGAATACCCACTTTCTGCTCTATCCGAAGATTTATTGATTCCTGCAAAACTTACACTAGTAATAACTTCTTCGCCGTTACTACCTTTTGCCTCACAATATACTTTTGGTGGTGGTGGTCCCGCATTACCAACAGCAATTGGTGTTTTTGGCATTGTTTGGCTGGCATAATCAATTATTTGGACAGACTCTCCATCTACACCTACTTTTATCTTTACCCATGCATAATATCTAAATCTACCTGTTACATATTCGAATCCTACAAATCCAGTTTTTCCGGCTAATTTTGTATAGTTTTTATCATAAATAACAATATGCTCTCCCAGATCTGTTGGAAACTCTAGTCCAGCATTTTCATCTATCATTGTCCCTTCTTCTAAGAATTTTATATTATTACTACCTGGAGTATCTGGTATGAATTTAACATCATATTTAACTGCTGTTCCTCCTTGACTTGAATGTGCTGTAATTCTTCGTTGGGGTGGAGATTGTGTATAATCTATATGGTATTTAAACTTAATTTGTCCACTTGCAATTTGATGATGTGTTTTATCTTTATTTAATATCACATTATCAACTCCATGAAAGTATCCTTCTTTTTTGGCATAAAACCCAAATTTTTGATCTGATATAAGATCATCCTTGGTAACCTCATTTGTGTATGCAGAATTTTTAAGAGTTATGGTTGCTTCTATTTGGTTTTCAAAATCTGGATCCTGATAAGAACCTGATAAGTTAAACTTTAACCGTTTTCCTTGATCTAAAGTTTCTACAGAAGATACATTCAAACCTGATGGCAAATTAGTGATGGTATAATCAGAATTAGATACTACATTCTTAAAACTATTATTTTCAGATCTTAATATTAATTCTAAGGATTTTCTGTGAATAGTACCATCGTTACTAGCAGATTCTCTTACTAAAGAGTAATCTTTTACTAAATAGTTGTCTCCACTATAAGATGTATTACCGCATATCATAGCAATACTTGGAGAATATCCATAAGCATGATCGATTAACTTAAAAGTCAATTTCCCGTATTCGGTTTTAAATAAAGTATAGCTTATCCATTGATAAAAAGTTCTACCTCCATAACTAAGGTATGCGCCCAAGTATAAATTTTTATTTAAATAACCATCAATATCTGCTTGGTTTTGAGATACTATATATTTCCAATTTTTAAGGTATTTTTCTTCTTCTGTACTAGAGTTTTTTATACTCCAATTTGAGTTTTCACCAACGATAGCTCCTTTATTTAATACGGATACTTTATCGATATTATTATCATTGCCATTATTATCAATAACTAAACCAGCTGATCCTGTTTTACCATTAACTCTTACAAATAAAGAGTCTCTTCTAAACTTAAATTCGAGCATTGCATTACCATATCCAAAATTAACTCGTCTTCTTTCATAAAATCCATACTCTAACCCATCAGAATTATTATATAAAGGATTTACATCATCAATTAATTTTGTGTAAGGACCATAAGTTGCATCATCTCTGAATTTAATTGTAAATTTAATACCAGAGGCATTTTCAATACTCGTAGCGGTTATATTTTCAAACGTACTATCTTTAAAGGATAATCCAAGGTCATCAAGACTATCATTACTATTATGATTTACTGCATTTCCAAGAAGTTTAAATTCTGCAGTTTTATTATCTATAATACGTATCTCAGGATTTAATCCTGTTGGCACATTATTTATTGTAAAATCTGTATCTTTAGATAGTATTTTACCTATTAGATTATTTGAAAAACTAGCGTCTTCAAGATAAATATTAACTTTATTTTCAAGTGCTCCTGTTAGATCTCTTACCTCTCTAAACATATTTTTACCACTCCCTAGTTCACTAGAAACGATTAAACGTGGTGGTTTTCCATTTGTATACAATACTGCATCTAAATTTTGCTGAGATACTACATTATTTCTTCCTGCGACATTACTATTTAAAGATCCTACCATAACCTCTTTTTGTCCATGAGTAAACATACTTTGACAAGCAGTATAATTCATAAACTCATGTACATTCGTCATTTCTCCACAAGAAGAAAAAGTATTAGAACAGTCTTCTCTTCCTCCTGCGGCATATTGAACCCCTACTGTGTTTGGTGTATCTGCAATACCATCATCTGTATTACAATTAGATGGGTTTCCGTTATCTCCTGAGCCCCATGAATGATTTAACCCTAACCAATGACCAAATTCATGTGTGAAAATATGTCTAAATTGCTTATAATCGAGACTTTCTCCATTAACTTTATCTCCTGCAACCCAATATGCCATGGTTATACCAGTATAAATACCACCAGTATCTAGTCCATTATCATTAGCTGGAAGGAAAGCATACGCTGAACCACCACTTGGAGAATCTCCATCAGTAAAAGACCAAGAACTTTGCGCATTTACTACCCATACATTAAGATATTTATTGGTAGGCCATTTAGTATCTGCTTTTATATTTGCAGAATTATTTTGATTTGTACCATATGTCTTAAAATGTACCCCATAAGTAACTCCAGTTGTAGGCTTACCTTCAGGATTTTTTTGAGTCAGAACTAAACGAATTCCAACATGAGATTCATCATTCTTAAAATTATTGTGAATTGAATTTCTAAATTCACCTAAACTATTTAAATCTTCATTTGCTCTTTTTAATAGTCTTTTGGCATCTGCTACAGATAAAATACTTTCTTCATCCCCATCATGAACAACATGAAATACTACAGGAATAGTATATTGAGGATTTATTGTATAATTTGGATCTTGATCCGGATCTATTGGAATTACCAAATTATTAATACTTGCAACAGCATTTTTTGATGCTATTCTTGATTTTGCAATAAATTCATTAATGTTTCTATCAAATTTTTCTTGTTTACTTTTTAATTCTAATCTTTCAGCTCTATCCATAGACTGATACTGTTCTAAAGCTTTAAGTGTAGATGAGCAAGGTTCTTGTCTTAGGTTTTCTATTTGTTTATTGCTCAATTCGTCAAATTCTTTTATCTGAGCAAAGGTTATGTTTCCTAAAAAACATAGTAAAAAACATAAGTAATACGTCATTTTCCTTTTTTCCTTTAAGAAAAAAGAGGCTAATAATACTCTTATTGAAAAGAGGATACTATCATTCAATTTTTTGGAGTTGTTGAGTTTGTGTATTTTCATTTTTTTAAAAGTTAAGCATTGTAAAATTATTTTAGTTAATGTAATTCGATATCATACCTTTTGTTGTTACTGTTCTAAAGCCTAAATGTTCTGTAGAAGAATTCACTCCAGAGCTCATACGTGCAGATATTCTATAACTTGCACAATATGTTGCACTACATAAAAAAGATCCTCCTTTAATAACTTTTTGTTGTTCTTTTTGATTTGGAAGTTGCTCCATTACTGCTTTAGGGTTTGTAATTAAATCAACAGACAAGGATAGTTTTTTATAATACTCTGTATCATAATCATCTAATGTCCATTCCCATACATTCCCTGCCATATCATATAATCCAAAAGGATTAGGGGGGTATTGTTTTACTGGTGCCAAACCCTCATATCCATCTAAAGTATCATTACTTACAGGGAATTCTCCTCCCCATGTATTAGCGTTTTGAGGTAGTTTTTTTTCATTTTTTCCCCAAAAGAAAATTGCATTTTTTTGATTTCCTCGAGCTGCATATTCCCATTCAGCCTCTGTAGGTAGTCTTTTACCAGCCCATTTACAATAAGCCAAAGCATCCTCTAAAGCAATATGAACTACAGGATAGTTTTCTTTTCCTTTAATAGAACTTTGCGGGCCTTTAGGGTTTCTCCAATTTGCTCCTGCAGTCCATTTCCACCACTTTGAAAAATCGTTCAAGTTTGAAACAGAAGTTTCTGCCTTTTTAAATACTAAAGATCCAGCTCTTAGCAAAGAGTCATGAGGCTTAGGAATACCTTTTGGAAGTTCTTTTTTCATGATTTCCCAATCAATTGGTCTTTCTGCTACAGTAACATAACCTGTTTCTTCTATAAATCTAGAAAACTGTGCATTGGTTACTTCTGTAATATCTATATAAAAGCCATCCACATATACTTCATGACTTGGTTTCTCGTGAGATAATGCATAAGAATCTCCTATAACAGCTCCTTGAGCAAATTTTCCTTCTGAAATCCAGATCATTCCAGAAATTAATTTTTCTAAATTTTTATCTCCTCCTCCTTCTTTTTTACATCCAAAAAACATAGAAAAGCAAATACTTATTAATAAAATCCCACCGGTTTTTTTTATCTTATTCATCTACGTTTAAATCTCTATTTTATTTATATAACATCAAGTATTATTTACATAAAAAAATACACAAACAACTAAAAAACAATTAATTGAACGATAAAACATGTTTTAAATTTAAGAATACCTTTCCTTAGGCTTATTTTTTCAAAACCTCTACTTTTTACTTAAAATTTGTTCTTGATTATTGTTTTTTTAATACATTATATTCAGGGTTTATACATTTTTCTCCCCATCTTTCATACATAAACTTTAACCCTTCAATCCCTTCAGGATATTGTCCTTGATCATTAGTTTTTATAATCCAGTTTTTTAATATTTCTCTATTATTTACTAATTCCTTTGTATATAAAGAATCTTTTGCCAAGTTATTAATTTCATCTGGATCCTTTATCAGGTCATATAGTTCTTCTTCTGGGCGTTCATTTTTCCAGAATCTAGCTTGAATTTCATTAAGTTCACCATTAGCATAGGCTTGTCTCATTATTTGAGTTAGTTCCCATTCATCCCTGTAATTAGGTTGCATATATGGGCGATCTGTTTTAAAATTTTTAATATATTTAAATTTATTTGTTCGTACGGATCTAATTCGATCGATAGTAAAATCGCATCTATCTCTGGCAGAAATCACGTATTTTCTCGGTTGGTAATTTTCAGCAAGAAAATCTTGTCCTTCTGTATAATCAGGAATTGGTATGTTTCCCAGACCCAAAGATGTTGTTCCTATATCTAACCCACTAATTAGATTTGAATCTACAATGCCTTTTTGTCCTTTAATATTTGCGGCGTTTCCATTCTTGTCAAAATAAGTCATTATAAAAGGTACTTTAATTCCTCCTTCATACAAAAATTGTTTATGTCTCCATAAACGCATACCATGATCAGAAAAGAAAAACACATAGGTATTTTTAAGTGCTCCAACAGATTTGAGTTGAGCCATAGTTTCTCCCAAAACTTTATCGGTTAACTCAATTGATTCTAAATAAGAAGCCCATTCTTCTTGCATATACTCTGTTTGTGGATAATATACCGGCAACTTTAATGAATCTGGAGAAATTTGCCGAACTACTATTTCTTGAAAATTTTTCCTATAAATATATTTATTCCCATGAAGCTGTATTTGTCCAAAATAAGGTTGATCTTTTTTTCTTAAATTCCAGTCGATTTTTTCCCCTAACAAGCCATACATTCCATTTTGGCGATATTCTCCAGAGTAAAGGCTATCTCTTACATAATCAAAGTTATAATCATCTTTACCTTGATTAAATGTAAAATATCCTTCTTTTTTAAATAATTCTGGAAGTGTTTTTACATTTTTTGGCAACTTGATAGCTGATTCTTTTGATCTAGAGCTATGGTGATTATGAGTATTTAATGTTGTCTGCATCGCCCCAGTTATAATTGCAGAACGAAGAGGCGAACATACTGGTGCTGGCATAATCGTGTTTGTAAAACGTATTCCGTTTTTTGCCAATTCATCAATATTTGGGGTTTTAACATCTGTATCACCATAACAACCTAAGTTTGGAGATATATCCTCTACATAAAACCATAAAATATTGGGGCGTTCTTCTGAAGCGTTTTTTACTACTACTTGCTTTTCTTTTTCTTTACAAGAAAAAGAAAAGCTTATTAATATTAATACTGCTATTGTCTTACCTAGCATTGTTTTTATTTTTTTTACGCAATCCATTTTTTTGATTTATGATTTTATACTTTGTGTCATACTTTTAGTC
Source organism: Aquimarina sp. (assembly GCF_977115655.1). Taxonomy (NCBI): domain Bacteria; kingdom Pseudomonadati; phylum Bacteroidota; class Flavobacteriia; order Flavobacteriales; family Flavobacteriaceae; genus Aquimarina; species Aquimarina sp. Next base: position 35,505 of record NZ_CDSBKO010000041.1, on the reverse strand, counting down.
TTCGCATTTTTTCAACGCAGAATTTCTAACCGTACAGTTTAATAAGGTATCAGGTCCTATACCTGTATATGTTTTCCCTAAAGCGACTCTACCAGATATAAGATCTTCATACCAATTCATCCAAGGAAACCTGTATCCGTATGCTTCAGCCATATGCAAAATGAGTTTGTTTTTTGAAGGAAAAGGGACTTTTACATTTCTTTTTGGATAAAACTGTTCTATTACTACATGTAACCATTCGTGTGTCCATACTCCAGGGTCATTTTTTTTGTAATTATCTAAAGTAGAAGCTACTCCTATATCACCAGGATTAAATTTAACAGTTACATATCCTGTTTTTCTTGTTTCTAATGAGGAAGGATCTAGCCAAGCTAAACCGAAATAAGTGCTTTTAAAACTACAATCTCCTTCTTGTTCTCTCCAAAATAGAAAAACTGTATCGTACATTCCTGGCTTTACATTTTCTAATTCTTCTAAGCCTTGATTTGCCTCTAAGGTATACCACCCATTTTCCTTTTTAGTAAGCTCTACAGGTTTGGTTAAATCCTTTCTTTCAATTTCCCATTTGACTGTTCCGTATGAAAAAGGCTCTATTTGTTCTTGCAAATTGTATTTAAAAAAATCATAGGCATTATCTAAATCTTTTTGACTAAATTTAGTACTACACTCCCCAGTAATAGATTTACCATATACTTCGGGAACTCCTACAAATAAAGCTTTCCATATAGAAGGGGATTGTTTATCTTTTTCTGTCAATCTAATAATTGTATCAGATAGTTTTTCTGTTTGAATTTTTTTTCTTAGATAAATTCTTTTATTTTCTAAACCTACTCCAATAGTATGCTCTCCTTTAGATATTTCAATAGTGCATGGAGTTTTTTGCCCTGTAAATGTACCATCTATATATACTCCTCCTTCTTCTGGAGCTGTAATTAAAAACTCCTTTTTTGTGTTCTCCGAAACTTCAAATTTATTTGTTTTTTGAGATGAGTTTTGCCCTCTTGTTATAGTACTAAAAATACACAAAACGGCTAGCGCTATTATTCTAAATAAAGTACTAAAATCTTTATCTTTCATTTTTAAAGTTGTTAACTTTGTTATAAAAGTATTCTTAATCATTAGATTTTGATATTATTGCTGCCCATCCTCCTCCTGACACTAATTCAGCCGTAATCACATCTTTACCAGAGACTTCTTTTATCACTCTTTTATAATCGCTTGCATATCTTTCTGCATTAACCCCATCTTGAAAAATTTCTATAGTATATTTTCCTTCTTCCAAAAAAGATAAATCTATATTTAATGACCTTTGTTTCTCATTGGCCATTGCTCCTATAAACCATTTCTCATTACTTTTTCTTGCTATAGTTAAATATTCACCTATACTTGCATTCAACACCTTAGTTTCTTCCCAAACTGTTGGTATTTTAGAAATAAACTTTGTTGTCTCGTCTTCTTTTAAATAGTTACTTGGCGAATCGCATAGCATTTGTAATGGGCTTTCATATACTATATACATTGCTATTTGGTGACATCTCGTACCCATACTCATGGGTCTATTCCATGAAATTGCGAAATTTTCTTTTTGAGCATTCACCATTGCGCCTGGAGTATAATCCATTGGTCCAGCAACCATTCTTATAAAAGGTAGTGTCACATTATGAGTTGGGGTTATATAATCTGCCCACTTATTATTTTCTGCTCCTTTTACCCCTTCTCTTGTTAGCACATTGGGATAAGTTCTTCTAAGCCCAGAAGGTTTATATGAACCGTGAAAGTTTACCAGTAATTCTCGCCTTGCACATTCCTTAGCTACACGTTCATAATATTCTACCATCCATTGATCATCTCTCTGCATAAAATCAACTTTTACCCCTTTTGCCCCCCAGTTCTTAAACTCATCTAACGCTTCTTGTAATTTTTGATCTAGAGAACTCCAAGTTACCCATAATATCACTCCTACATTTTTACTTTCTCCATATTTTATTAGTTCTTTCACATCAATATCTGGCATAATATCTAACACATCTCCTAACTTATACCACCCTTCATCGAGCAAAATATATTCTATCCCATATTTAGAAGCAAAATCTATGTAGTATTTATAAGTATCTGTATTTACTCCTGCTTTAAAATCAACTCCATATATATTATTAAAGTTCCACCAATCCCAAGCTACTTTTCCTGGTTTTATCCAAGATGCATTTTCTATTTTGGAAGGTTCTGCCAGTTGATACGTAAGTTGGTTTGTAAGTAAATCTTCATCTTTTCTAGAAACACAAATAATTCTCCAAGGATATGTTCTATCTCCTTTAACTTTTGCTATATAATCTGCCGCTTTGGATACTCTTATGCTCCTGTCATCTTTCCAACGACTAGAATCTTTCTTTACTTCTAAAGCATATACAGGAAATGTAGCTTGTAAGTTACTTTTTTCTCCTCCCGTCAACCACATCCCTGGATAATCAAGTAATCCTGTTTCTGTAATCAGTACTTTTATTTTATTTGATGGCTTTACCAATACAGGTAAACTAGCGAGGTCATCTAATGATAATGTATCCAAATCGCTTAACTCATACAATCGTTCGTTATGAGAAAAAAATTCTTTTTCTCTAGAAAAATAAACTTTCGTTTCTTTTTCGAAATTAAAATTTGCTTCTTCTGAACGTATAATTAAATCTTCTTTAAAATTGGTTTCAAATCTATATGCAACCCCATTATTATATGCTCTAAAATGAATTTTATAGTTTTCTTTAAAAACTAGTGTTAGCTCATTAAAATAATCTCTTACTTCTTTACTTTTTACACGTAATTGTGGATATAAAAGTTGATCTATAGCATTTCTTTTTTCTTTAATCACTTTAGGTATATTACCTAGTACTTTTTTGTCTGAAAGTGTTAACGACAGGCTAGATTTTTCTAAAATGTGTTCCTCATCTATAATTACAGAGTATGTGATTTTATCTTTAACCGAGATTTTAAAATCGATTTTTTTATCTGGTGAAGAAACAGTGTATTCTTGGCTAAAAGCAATCTTACAGAAGAAAAATATTAATAATAATCCTAAATGTAAATTTGTTTTTTTTAAGGTTTTCATATGCAATAAATTAAATGGCTGTAAAAGATATTAACCCAGAAGGAGGTATTTCAAAAGCTTGAATTCCTTGCTCAAGTTCAATTTGTTTTTCTAATACAATTTTACCCAAACAATCATATATGGTATAATTGTACTTTCTTTTACTTCCTTTAATATCTAAAACTAAACTATTACTACTTTTAGCATTAACCACATCTTGTTTAAGTTCTGAAGACAAATCAAAAGGAACTATTATATTCTCGAAAACAGTAATGATTTTTTTTTCTTTATTTTTTCCTTCTATCCATGGGTAATTCATTTGAGGGTTGTGTGGATAAAATTCTCCTTCTAAAAGTATTTCTCTATTTTTTAGCCAGTATTCTGTATAAAACTTAATCATTTCAAAATGATCTTTCGGTATATCTTCTAAGCGTACTGAAATTTGTGGTACAGAAAACAATACATTAAGAAATTGAAGAGCAGCAACTTCTACAGGTTCATCATAATGCCACATTAGCATATCTGCATGAACTGCTGTATTACCGCTTAACAGCCTAAGATCTGTAGTTTCAACCCTATTAATCATAGCTACATTAGGACAATCGGATGCTCTTAACATATTTCCATACTTTCGCATAAGTGGCCCCGTATATGGCTGTCTAAATTCGATCATAATGTCTGGCTTAACCTTTAAAAGGTTATCCATTAAATCAGTCATCAATTTATCTGTCGCTTCATTTACAGACGCATAATCCCTTCCGTTATCTGCTACTAATTTAGTTTCTTCACTTGCTTTAAATCTTCCAAGAAAATCTAACTTAAAACCATCTAAATCCCATTTTTTAACTGCATCTATATAAGTATCTATAATAAATTGCCTAACCTCAGGAAATCTTGGATCTAAAACATATGCACCTTGCCCATCCCAATATTTAAGGAACTTACCATTCATTTTTTCATAAGCTTTAGATTTTTCGCCTACAAATGGTACCGCATACCATAAAACAAACTTCATCCCTAGGTTATGTACTTCTTTTACCAACTGTTCCATTTCAGGAAGCCTTTCGGGTTTCCAGTCTCCTGTATAAGCATACCCACGATTACTGTCTAATGTTTGCCATCCATCATCTACAATAATTGTTTCATATCCCATAGCTTTTGCTTTTCTACATTCTTTTAATATAGATTCTGGGTTCAAATTTTGATGATAACTATACCATGTAGAATATACTGGCATTTTTGCTGCTTCTGGAACTTTTGATGGTTTAAACGAATCAAATGAAGCCCACCAAGAACCCACGTCTGCAAGTGCTGTTGCGTAAGTAACGGGTCTTGTATCTAATCTAAATTGTACTACATATTTTGATATTTTTTTATGCTTTTCTGTAAACAATTTAACCTCATTATAAATCATCCCGTCTTCTTCTTTTATAGCTGTACTTGTTACAACGGTATTTAAAACTTCGGATACAGCAAAAGTTTGACGATTTACATCATCATGCCCAAAAAGGCATAATACAGGAGATTCTCTAGACAACATAGAAGTCACCTTGGCAGGCCCCCAGTCTGGAGTAATTGTTTTATCTAAAAATGCTTTACTACTCCAATATCCAGCTATATTGTTAGATGGTGTACTCCATTTTAAAGACATATTTACAGGAATAGTTTCTTTTTTACTTTCTAAAACTATTGTTCCTATAGCTATTCCTTTTGTTTTTTGATCTACTTCTATCTTAATTTCAAACTCACACGATTCACAAATTAATTCAATTTGATTTTCTCCCAACTTAAAAGATTTATGAACTTCCTGAGATTTTACATTTATCACATGTAATGAATAAAGTATAATTAATATTACGTTTTTAAATAATCTCATTTTTTAAGTTATTGCGTTTTATTTTCAATTTATAAACCTCAAACAAACTTACCTATCTAGCTAAATATATACGTATTACATCTTTGACAGAGCTTGATATTTTTTTCAAATCAAAGGTTAACCTAATGTTAAAAAAAGTTTATTTTTTTGCTAATGTATTTTTTAAATCTTTAAAAACAAAACAGTACCTACCAGTTTGTTTTTAAAGATTCAAAAACAAACTGGCAGGTACTGTTTATTCATATAAAATAATAGCCTATCTGTAATTTGGTTATACTTTCTTTCTTTTATTTTAAAATAGATTTGCTATTTCACGAACTATGATATAAAAATGATAATCTTTTAAGCATAAAAATAGAAATGCAATTTTATCTGTTTATAATTCATTTAAAATTATCTATTTTATCAATTAATTGACGAATTTTCTGCGCTGCTTCCTCTGCAGTAACATCCCGTTGAGGCATTCCAAACATCTCATACCCTACCATAAATTTTTTAACTGAAGCACTTCTTAAAAGAGGAGGATAAAAACTCATATGCCAATGCCAATGTTCTTTAGAATTGGTATTAGTAGGAGCTTGATGAATACCACTTGAATACGGAAAAGAACAATTAAACAACAAATCGTATGCTTTTGTTATTATAGAAATAGATTGTGCGTATGCAATTCGTTCTGCCTCATTCATTTCTGTAATTGCTGACTGTCTTTTTTTAGGAATGATCATGGTTTCAAATGGCCAGATAGCCCAGAACGGGACTACTATAATAAAATGCTCATTTTGAAATATAATACGTTCATTTTTTTCTAATTCTTGTACTACATAATCCTCTAATAAAGATCTACCGTTTTTAGAGAAATATTTTTGTTGCTGGCTGTCTTTCTTTATAATCTCATTAGGTAAATTTGACTGGCTCCATATTTGTCCATGTGGATGTGGATTACTACATCCCATTACCGCTCCTTTATTTTCAAAAATCTGTACGTAATTAACATTGTTTTGTGTTCCTAGATCTTTGTATTCTATTTGCCATATTGTTATTACTTTTTCTATAGCTTCAATAGACATTTCAGCTAAACTTTTAGAATGGTCGGGACTAAAACAAATTACTTTACATATTCCTGTTTCGCTTTTTGCTTTAAATAATTCTTCTTCTACAGCAAAATCAGCTGATTCGTTTTGCAAAGCTGCAAAGTCATTTTCAAAAACAAAAACATCTTTATAATCTGGGTTCTTTTTTCCACCAGCTCTAATATTACCAGAACATAAATAGCATTTTTCATCATAGGCAGGCAGCTCTTGTTTTTGCACTTCTTCTTCCTGACCTTGCCAAGGTCTTTTTGCTCTATGTGGTGATACTAAAATCCATTCACCTGTAAGCGGATTATAACGTCTGTGGGAATAGTCTTGTAAATACTTGCTTAACATAATGCGATTTTTAATTTTTAACCATTATTATTTTGTGTGTTCCTTGAGAAATACGAACGTCATATCTACTTAAATTTTTGTTGAATTTTTTAAAATATATTGGTGTAACAGTTTTTATAAATGTATCTGAAGCTCCTTTTTTTACAATATTTATAGTACACCCTCCAAATCCCCCTCCCATCATTCGAGCTCCTATTACATTTGGGTTTTTCTTAGCTTGATCTATTAAAAAATCCAATTCGGAACAACTTACCTTATACTGGTGTTGAAGCCCGTCATGAGATTCAAAAAGTAATTCTCCAAAAACTTTACAATCATTTTCAGTAATCACTTTAGAAGCCTTTAAAACCCTTTTATTTTCTTCTACTATAAATAAACCTTTTTGGTACTCCTCCTCGGTAATTTGTTCTTTAACAGCCAGTAACCCTTCAACAGTTGCATCTCTTAGTGCTAATATCCCCATTCGTTTTGCGACATTTTCACATATTAAACGCCTTTCATTATATTCACTTTCTGCAAGACTGTGTTTTACATTAGTATTGATTAAAAGAATATCATATTCTTTAAAATCAATAGAAAAATAAGTTGCCTTAAGATCTCTACAGTCTAATAATAAAGCATGCTCGTCTTTTCCAAACATACTGGCATATTGATCCATGATTCCACAAAACACTCCTACATAATTATGTTCTGCTTTCTGAGAAATATAGATCATTTCTTTTTTAGTAAATCTAAGTTCGAATAGTTCATTTAATCCAAAAGCAATACTATTCTCCAGAGCAGCAGAAGAAGACAGTCCTGCTCCAGATGGTATATTACCTGCAAAAACCAAATTGAAATTTTCGATTTCTCTATTAGTCTTTTGAATTTCAGCAACTATTCCTAACACATAATTCCTCCACCCTCCATTTTTAATAGGGCAAATGTTTTTTAAAGAAAACTCTAAGACTTCGTTTGTGTCTATACTGTAGGCACAACAATAAGATTTCTTACTTTTTTGTACTGCTGTAACTATTCCTTTATCTATTGCGGCAGGAAAAACAAATCCTTGATTATAATCTGTATGTTCTCCTATTAAATTGATTCTGCCTGGAGAAAAACATAATATAGGATTGCTCTCAAATCGTTTCTGAAAAGTATGTTTTACTTTCTCTATTAATAAATCGTTAGTCATTTATGCAAAGTATATGTAAATCCCTAAAACAATCAAACAAATGGATATCCCTACTGTATTAAGGTGTTTCCAAGGTGTAATATCTACCTGTTCTGTATATTTTTGCTGGTAAGCTTCTTTTCTTGGTTTTAACTTACCAATAAGCAACATGATAAGTATATTAAATACAAACAATATTGCCATGACATGTAAGAAATGCGGGAATTGATCAACAAAAATAAATTTATCTAATAAGATATAAGCGACATATAAAATAACTCCAGAAATGATCCCGATCTTTGCTCCAATTGCAGGTACATATTTTGTTAAATACCCAACTATGATAATTGTTAAAATAGGAATACTATAACATCCATTTACTTTTTGTAAATATCCAAATAAGCCATCGGGAGCGTATGCGATTAAAGGAGCAATACACATCGCCAAAATTGCTAATATAATACCAAAACTTTTTCCTGCTTTTACAATTTCTCGCTCTGTAGCATCTGGTCTAAAGTGGGATTGGTAAATATCGATTCCGAATAAAGTAACAGAACTATTTAATGCTGAGTTAAAAGAACTCAAAATTGCTCCAAACAATACAGCAGCAAAGAAGCCTACCAAAACTGTTGGCAACACTTTGGTTACTAGCATAGGATATGCTTCATCAGGGTTATCTAATGTGTTTCCAAACATGTGAAAGGCTATTAAACCTGGCAATACCACTATTAAAGGCCCCAATATTTTTATAAAAGAAGCTAATAATAATCCTTTTTGTCCTTCTTTTAGATTTTTAGCTCCTAAAGCTCTTTGGATAATAGCCTGATTGGTTCCCCAATAAAATAACTGTACGAGCATCATACCGGTAAATATTGTTCCTATTGGAACTGAAGATTCTGGTCCTCCTAGTGCTTTTAATTTTTCGGGATGTGATTGTGCCAGTACTGTAATTCCTTCAAAAACATTACCATCTCCTATAGTCATCAATCCAAATATTGGGATCAACAAACCTCCTGTTAATAAGCCTATAGCGTTGATTGTATCTGATACAGCTACAGCCTTTAACCCCCCAAAAATTGCATAAACAGAGCCTATACTGCCAATACCAAAAACAGTTATCCATAACGCAACAGTTTCTGTAACATTTAATATCTCTGGTACATTAAACATTGTATTGATTGCCAATGCCCCAGAATATAGAACAATTGGTAATAAAACGATTACATATCCACTAAGAAATAATCCAGAGGTGATTGTTTTAGTTGTTTTATCGTATCGTCTTTCTAAAAACTGAGGAACAGTAGTTATTCCTCCTTTTAAGTATCCGGGTAATAAGAATACCGCTGTGACCACCATTGCAATTGCTGCTAGTGTTTCCCATGCCATTACCAAGATACCCTCTTTAAAAGCGGCTCCATTTAATCCTACAATTTGCTCTGTTGATAAATTGGTTAATAATAACGATCCTGCAATAACCACTCCTGTTAAGCTTCTTCCTCCCAAAAAGTATCCATCTGAAGAAGATTCATCTGTTTTTCTACTTTTTATATAAGATATAATGGCAACTAATAATGTAAATCCAAGAAATGTAATGAATTGCATAGTTTTTTTATTTAATTGGTTGTATTGTAAATGAATAGTTATATTTTTCTGGTTTTATGATATATTCGTCATGTACGAAACGGCCCCATGAAGTATCTCCTCCAACTCCCATTTGTTGGTAATCAATATTCCATTGGATAGTTTTACCTATTTTGATATCTGCTCCGTGTTTTTTAGTAACTGGAACTAGCCCTGAAGCCGAAGCTGCTCCGTCCTTTTCGCTGTTAAAATCCAATTCTTCCATTTTAAATGGCCAAACACTACTATTTAATAAGATTGAAGGACTACTAACCTTTATTGATAACACATCTGAAATAATTTTCATCCACCTAACATCTGTTTTATTACCAGTTTCTTGTGGTCTCGAATAAGCATGAAATTGTGTCTCTATAGCTGCTGTATATATGCCTGTTTTAACTCCTGTTTTTCTATCCCAATAACTCTCTTCTGGCCCATTACCATACCAGGATACTTTTTTAAATGTATTTGGTAGTGTAAGATACATTCCTAGCCTTGGGATATTTGGTAAGTTACTTCTGTTTGGATCAAAACTAAAGTCTACTTTCATTTCTCCATTGGCTTTAACATGATAAACAACCTCAATATTTGCTTCATTTTCAGGAAGTGCATAGGACACTTTGTAAGAAACATCAGAATTTATCTTTTTAGGAGCTGATATAAGTTTTGCTCTATAGTTATACGTAGCATATTGCCATATTTTTGCCCATTTATCCATTTGGTTACCTAAATCATTATCTGTAGGAGGGCGCCAAAAATTAGGTCGAATCGGATCTGCAGTAATCACAATTTCATTATGTTTCCAAGAAATAATCTCTCCCGTTTGTTTATTTACCTTAAGATCTATTATGTGATTTTTAATATTTATAAATTGATTTTCTGAAGTAATTTGTAAATCATTAGGTACAAAAGAAGCATCTAATGGTTTGGAGCCTTTTTGAATAACAAATTGATCCCAAGCAATTTCATGCCCTTCTGGAATCATGGGTTGTGCCACTTTTTGCAGTAAATTTACTTCTAGGATATATTCTGCCTCTTTTCTAAAATGAGAAGGGAACCCTGCTAAAGTTATTTTGATTTTTTCTTGTGGTGATACATCATTAAATATAACTTCTCTTTCTTCTTTAACAACTTTACCATCTTCTATTATTTTCCATGCAAGTGTTTTATCCGAAAAATCTGCAAAGAAATTCTTGTTTTCTAATTCAATATTACCATTTCCTAAATAATTAAACTGTGCAGGTTCATATACTTTTTTTACTTCTAATAAATGAGGATGTGGATTTCGATATGGATCTACTAATCCATTATTTAAAAAATTACCATCCGTTGGTAAATCAGGATGATAGTCATGACCATATGCCAAATAAGGATTACCATTTTGATCTTTATATTCTAAACTTTGATCTACCCAGTCCCAGATGAATCCTCCTTGAAGATTGGGGTATTTTTCTATAATATCCCAGTAATCTTGAAGGTTCCCTACAGAATTCCCCATGGCATGTGCATATTCAATCATAATAGAAGGTTTATCAGAATTTGATTGTCCATGATTAATTAAATATTCTGGCTTTGGATACATTGGGCAATACACATCGGTATAGTCTTCTTTAAATGCAGGTTCATATTGTACAATACGGTTATTATCGTGTGCCTTTAACCATTTATATGTCCTCTTAAAAATTTCTCCTTCTCCTGCTTCATTTCCTAATGACCAAGAATATATAGATGGGTGGTTTCTATCTCTATAAAACATCCTTTGTGTACGTGACATGTGAGCTGGCAACCAGCTCATTTCGTTACCAATTTGTGTTTTTTCATCAATAGCTAATGGGTGACTTTCTATATTAGCTTCATTTATAACATATAATCCATATTGATCACATAAATCCAACCAATACGTATCATTTGGATAATGAGAACTTCGTACTGCATTAATATTATGTTGTTTCATTAATTTAATATCCTTCTCCATAGATATTTTAGAAACTACATGCCCTGTAAATGGATCCGTTTCGTGTCTATTAACACCACGTATATGTATAGCTTTGCCATTAATTAAAACCTGGCTGTTTTTAATTTCTACCCGTTTAAACCCTACATGATGATTAATAAATTGATTATTTTTTATGTTTACTTCGTCCTCTAATGTGATTTGTATTTTATACAGATTGGGAATTTCTGCTGACCACTTTTTAACTCCTTCCAGTAGTTTTTTAGATTGTATGGTTATGGTTTTCTGTATAGGGATTTGAACAGATTCTGTTGTTTTATATACAGACCTATCTCGATCAAACAACTCTATGGATACTGTTCTGTAAGCTGTCTCTACTGCACTGCTGTTTGTAATAGAAATTTCTGCATCAAAGATTCCGTTTGTATAGGTATCATCCAAATTTGTTTTGGTGTGGTAATCTGAAATATGTGTTTTTGGTTGCGTATATAAGTAAACATCTCTTTCTATTCCGCTCAGGCGCAACATGTCTTGACTTTCAAGATAGCTAGCATCACTCCATCTAAACAATTGCAAGGCAATCAAATTTTCTCCTTCTACAAGATATTTAGTAATATTAAATTCTGCTGGTGTTTTGCTTCCCTGAGAGTATCCTGCGTATTCTCCGTTTATATAGACATACATTGCTGACTTAGTTCCTGCAAAATGAAGAATAACATCTTGTGATAAAAAATTTGCGTCTAAATGTATACGTTTTCTATAAGTCCCTACAGGATTATAATCTTGAGGAACGCTCGGCCATTTTGTTGTAAAAGGGTATCTTTCATCGAGATAGATTGGTTTTCCATATCCATGAACTTCCCAATTAGCCGGAACAGGAATAGTGTTCCACTTATTATCGTTATAATTTTTATGTTGAAAAGTTGTTGACCGTTCCTTTGGATCTTTTACCCATTTAAATTTCCAATCTCCATTTAAGTTTAAAAACCTTTTTGATTTTTCTTTTTGTTTTATCAATTTAGATTCAAAACCAAAAAAAGCAGCTTTAGGTGACAGCTTATTTTCTTCAAATATTTGATGATCAAAATGATTCTTTTGCTCTGGAACTGGTTGCAGGTATTTTTTGTTACAACTATATATTCCTATTATACCTAACACTATGGCTATATGTCTTAATCTAATCATTATGGTATACTTTTATAATACTGTGTATAAAGTTTTCTGCAAATACTTTACGAGATAAAAAAATAATATTACTTTATACTCTACCGTTTATTAAGGATAGTAGATATACTTTACGTTTATTTACATATCTATTTGATTTCAGAAATAATATCGTCACTAACACCCTTAATTGCCTCTGAAACAATTAGATGCTTTCCGATATAAATTATAACTTCTAAAATTGTTGTTAAAAATTAAGATCGTTTCTCTATCTATCCGCTAATGAAATTTTCAACATATACCTTTTTCATTTTTGATTTTAATTTTAGAATTAAAATCAATTTCTTTTGTAAGTGACTAATCTTTTAATTCAACATCATACAATTATGGTAACATTTGCTCTGCCTAATTAATAGATATTTACAATGTTGAATATTTTAACACTTACTCTTTTATTAATAGCATTATAATATGCGCAGCACTCCAACTAAAATTTTGTGCATGTAACCCTTGCCCTGTTATTGGGTGATAATTTTCTCTAATAGCTTTTCCTTTGTCTAATACTCCTTCTGCTCCATCAAGAATTTGCATAGTAGCCTCATCTGCTTCTTTATTAAACCCATAATTACGTAATCCTTTTACTCCAAAATAAGATTGATCTAACCAATTAGGACCTCTCCAATATCCTTTTAGAGGGTCAAATTTAGGGTGATCAGCAGACATGGTTTGAAAAGGAATTTTAGTAAAAAACTTATCCGGGTTCATCATTATATTTTTAACAGCTTCTGCCTGTTTTTGGCTTGCTGCATTTGCCCACAATGCTGTCCATCCTTCACTACCTTTTCCTTTTATAAATATTTTTCCATCTAAACTAGTATCATAAAACCATCCGTCTTGTTTATGATAGAACTGTTTTTGTATTTTTATTTTTAATTTCTCAGCTTCTTTTAAAAACTGTATTGAATCATCTACTTTATGCAGCACTTTTGACAAGGTTACCAAATACATTTTTTCTGCGTACAAGTATGCGTTAAGATCGACACTTTCCTGATTCAAAGAGTATGCGTTTTTTTGATTCTTTAGGATTTTTGAATCATCAAACCGAATAGCATTATCCATACCACTCTCCCATTTTGCAGCTATAAGAGTTCCATCTGTAGACCCATATTCACAAAGCCCATCTTGATCATGATCCCGCTTTTGATACCACCAATAATGATATTTCTTAAGTTTAGGATAAAGCTCCTTTACAAAATTAAGGTCTTTATCTTTTTCATAAATTTTGGCTACTGCCCATGCAGATAAAGGTGGCTTTGTATCTCGATTATTATGATTTTCAATACTTGTATCCCGATATACACAATCTAAAACGAATCCATCTTCATTCTGAAATTCGAACATTAATCGTATCTGCTTTTTAGCTAATTCTGTATTATAATAAGATAGTCCAACAGCATGTTTCCAGGAATCCCATGACCAAAACCCGTTAAACCATTTATAATGATAACTCGGAAATAATCCTTCATGTTTTATTTCTCCCGCAGGAATACGCCAATTATTTTGTAATGTAAGATGTGCTTTAGCTAACACTGTTACATATTTGTCTTTTTGAAATTGTTTCTTTCTAGCTGTAATCAAAGACTCTAATTCGTTTTCTTTTTCATTTTTTCGTTTGCGTAAAACAGTATCAAACTCTATAGTGGTTATATTCTTTTTTTCTTCTTGCCATGAATATTCAGGAAAAATAAAGGTTTGAGAAATCACAATCTCTTTTGTGTCTTTTGGATCTAAATACAACGTTTGGTTCTTAGTAGAATATGAGTTGTAAGTACTTGTTGTTTTTGTTTCGTTTGGAAAAACAATATGACCAATTGCTTTGGATTTTGAAGAGTGTACTATAACTTCGTTTTCTTTTGCTTCTAATTTTAAACTCTCTGTTAATAGAGGTTGATTCTGCCAATTATAAATCAATTCTATAGGCTTATCGGTTTTATTAGTAAGTTTAGAACTTACTATCGCCGAATGCCCTGAAACAAATACTAACTTTTGTTTTAATTCTAAATCCTTGTTTGCAAAAGTTTGCTCTAAATGACTATTATACGCTGTAGCATTATATTCTTTCCAGTTAATGTCAACAATATTTAGTTTTGTTAACATCGAACTACTCCATATTCCATTTTGTTGTGTCATTAAAAAAGGACCTGAAAACCCTTCATCTGTCTTAACTGAATCAGGAAAACTATATGCAAACCACGCTCCTTGATCCGAAAACATTAATCCAGATTTATCTAGCGAATCTTTTGGAGTTATTTGATAATTGAGTACATCTTTACTCTGTAGAATATAATTATATTCCTTATTGACTTGCATTGGATCTGTAGTTTTTATACAACTAAAACACAGTGTTATCATTAAAATCAGTATGGACAGAATTTTTTTATTCATTATTATGAAGTATGATCTTCCAACTTATCTTATAGCTTTCTTTTGGTTCTAAAATATTCAATCCTATATTATTATTAAAGCTATTTGACGGGCCTGTCTGAGGTTCTATCGCTATTATGTTTTTTTTATCTGGTGTATATATTTGTAGATAATTTTCTTTAGATGAAGATTCAATCTGTAAACAGTAATCAGGAGTATTAAATTTTACTGAATTATTATTGAGAATATAACAATCATCAAAAAATCTATCCTTTATCTTTATAGGTTCTTTTATAACAATATCTTTTATTTTAATCGGAATCATACTCTTATCGAATACTAGTTTTTTATTCCCCTGAATACTTAAAGAGCTTTTGTGCAAATCGCTACTCAAAAAATAAGGGTGCCAACCAATAGTAAAAGGAAAAGAAAAATCATCATTATTAACTACCTCAACAGATAGCTCTAAAACATTGGTTGATAAAGTATAAGTTAAAAATACAGAATATTTAAAAGGAAACCCTTTTGCTTTTTCTGTTTCTTCATAACCAATAGTGATAGTAGCATGGTTAAGATTTGTTTCCTCTTTTATATATTTAAAAGCCTTATTATATATTAAACCATGTAATGCATTGTTTTCTTCCTTCAAATTTAAATCTAAAGTATACTGTTTCTCTTTAAAAGTATATTTACCATTCTTTATTCTATTTGTAAAAGGAAATAAAACAGAAGATGTATATGTTCTCTTATAATCTAACAATTCTGACCCTGCTATTATATCTTGATTATTTATCAATAGTTTTTGTAAACTTCCTCCTAAACCCAGATCTATTAGTGCTTTTGAATTTTCACCTGGTCCCAAAAGTTCAATAAAATGTTTAGATTGAGCTTGTTTTTTTATGTGATTTATTTGATACAATAGTTAAAGAGAATTTCTTAGAATTAGATTATTTACATTTTCTATTTTAACCTGTTCATTATTCGTTACCATTCTTGCCAGGCGTTCTCCCATCTCATTAAAATCAGTAGAAATAGTAGTTATCCCTCCTTCTACAATTTCTTTAAGCAAAGTATCATTATATGATATTATACCTATATCTTTTGCAAGAATAAAGTCAATTTCTTTTATCTTTTTAATGATCTGTATAAGGTTTCTATCATCAGGGATTATGTAAACTTCACCTTTGGTTAACGCTCTACTTCCTAAAGAATCAATTATCTCATATTCAAATCGATATGTATTACAAAACATTTGAAAACCCTTAAACATTCCTATAGGTTGCTTTTCTTTTTGAAATAATAACACCAATTTTTTGTATTTTTTCAAAAGATTCATTCCTTTTATTAGCCCTTTTAAAATATCTTTTTCAAAATTTTGATGGATAGACGGGTATTTAGAAAGTTTAGGACTTGTTTGATCTAGTACATAAACCTTATTATCTGGTAGTTTATCAATAACAAGCTCTGTACCTTCTAAATTAGCAGGCATAATAATATAATAATTATAGCTACCTATATTATCAAAAATTAATTTACTAAAAACATCATAATTGAAATGATGAAAATATATATCTACTTCTACGTTATCATTAAGGCTTTTTAAAAAAGAATTATACAAATCTTCTTTAAATGCATTTAATTCATCAAACAATAAAAAAATCTTTTGTGCAATTTCGATACTTTCGCTTTTCACATAATATCCTTTCCCTGGCACAGAATTAACTATACCTCTAACTTTAAGCTCATTATAAGCAAGCAGAACCGTATCTCTGGATAGTGAAAACTTAAGTTTTACACTATTAATAGATGGTAGTTTGTCACCACGTTTAAACTCCCCAGATAAAATTGCATTTTCAATCGATGAAATTATCTGTTTGTATTTAGGCACACCTATATTTTTTGTTATCTTAATTATACTCATGACACAAATATACTAAATTCTCTACAAAAACTACTAGTACCTACCTGTTTAATTTTCGAAAAAATTAAATGAAACTATAAATTCCATGAAGCTTTATAACTTAAAAAAATAATGTATTATCAAACCATTAATTAAAAATATCTTTATTAACATATAGCTTTCCCCTGCTCTTAAACAACATCTAAAAAAGTAATAATCCTTAGATGATTTTAGTTAAGTCAACATATTATTTGTAATTATTTTCATAAAAAAGAAACTTTCTTTTAATAAAAGAAAAAACACATTTTTAAAAACAAACTAGTAGGTACTTATTGGTTTTGCAAAAAAAATAAATATAATTTGTACCATTAAATCATGCATCATTATTATTTCTAGAGCAGCATTAATACTGAGGAAAACCTTGTAAAATAGATTTAATAATAATCATCAAATTAAAATGTAATATGGAAATAACACAAAAACATCATCTTGTATTTTGCAAGATTCTATTAACCCTGTTTGCCATTTTAGCATACGGAGTTTCAAATGCACAGAGTACAGAAATATCTGGTACTGTAATCGATAATGAAGGACAATTATTACCTGGAGTAACAATTACTATTAAAGGAGATGAAACCAAAGGAACTCAAACAGATTTTGATGGAAATTATTCTATAGAGGTTCCTAATTCAAAAAAAATATTACTATTTAGATTTCTTGGATTTGGAACTAAGGAAGTAAATATTACTAATCAAAAAATAATTAATGTTACTTTAGAAACAGATACTCAAAATCTAGGAGAGGTTGTACTCATTGGTTATGGAACACAAAGCAAAAAAGATTTAACTGGTTCTGTTGCTACAATTGAAGCAAAAGATCTACAAAACAACACAAAAACATCTGTTGATCAAATGATACAAGGTAAAGTTGCAGGAGTGCAAGTTTCACAAACAAGTGGTCAGCCAGGTGGAGGGGTCTCTATTAGAATTAGAGGTAATTCATCCTTAAATACTTCAAATGAACCTTTATATGTAATCGATGGAATGCCTATTAGTAATAACGCTTCTATTCCTAGCAATGGTTCTAATATACCCAACAATTCGGCACCAAACCCTCTAAATAGTTTAAACCCAAATGATATTGAATCTATACAAGTATTAAAAGATGCATCTGCAACTGCCATATATGGATCAAGAGGAGCTAACGGAGTTATTATAATAGCAACTAAATCTGGAAAAGAAGGGGTTTTAAAAATTGATTATAGTACCAGTACTGGTTTTCAAAAAATTGCAAATACTTTAGATTTGTTAACCGGATCACAATATGTAGATCATGTAGGAAACATCTTGCAACAACAAGGCAGCACTATATTAGCTGAATTTTCTGACACATCCATTAACACTGATTGGCAGGATGAGATTTTTGAAAATGCTATAATCCAACAACATAATATTTCGCTTTCAGGCGGTTTTCAAAATAATAAAATATACAGCTCTCTTAATTACACAAATCAAGAAGGTATATTAAGAGGATCTGGTTTTAAAAGATATGGTGGTCGATTAAAATGGGGATATAGCAAGGATAAATTTAGTACAGACATTAATATAAATACTTCTTATATAGCAGACGATATAACAGCCCATGGTGAAGGTGGTAATTTTGACTCTGGAGTTATAAGTACCGCTGTTTATTTACCTGCTACAGCACCAATATATAATCCAGACGGCACATATTTTCAGCCTGATGTTATTGATTTGGATAACCCTTTTAATATAGCTGACGGGATCAATATACAGGGAAGAGAATTTCGAACATTAATTAATTTAAAAACATCTTATGAAATACTACAAAATCTAAAAGCATCTGTAGCAATAAATACCGATATTATTAATACGAAGAAAGATTCTTATCGTTCAAGACAAACAGTAGTTGGGTCACAGGCAAAGGGCATCGCTAGTATTTTAACTTCAAAGAACACAAATTATGTGATTGAAGCTCTTTTAAACTATAATAATACTTTTGGAGATCATACTGTTTCTGCTCTTGCCGGGTATACTTTTCAAAAATTTGACACTCAAGAATTTAGCGGTAATGCAAGAGGATTTATTGGCGACGAAGTTGGAACTAACGACTTAAGTTCTGGAAATCAAGAATTTAATAAATTATTTAGCTTTAGAAGCAACAATACTTTATTATCTTATTTATCAAGAATAAATTATTCATATAAAAATAAAATTCTATTAACCGCATCAATAAGAGCTGATGGTTCTTCACGATTAGCAGATGGTAATAAATACGCTGCTTTCCCTTCCTTTTCTTTAGGGTACCGAATTTCAGAAGAAAATTTCATTGAGTCTATTGATTTTCTTAGTGATTTAAAAATACGCTTAGGATGGGGACAAATTGGTAATGTCCAAGTCCCTAATAGCGCAGGCATAACCACTTT
This sequence comes from Aquimarina sp., assembly GCF_977115655.1. Classification (NCBI taxonomy): domain Bacteria; kingdom Pseudomonadati; phylum Bacteroidota; class Flavobacteriia; order Flavobacteriales; family Flavobacteriaceae; genus Aquimarina; species Aquimarina sp. The sequence goes on along the minus strand of NZ_CDSBKO010000041.1, from coordinate 16,465 downwards.
TATCGCTGGAAATTCTGCTGTTTTCAATAACGAACCTGTTGTTGGTCTACAACCAGCTCGTATTGCTAATCCTGATTTAGAATGGGAAACTACAGAACAATTAAATTTTGGAGTAGATTTTGGAATACTTAACAACAGAATTAATGGTTCTATAGATGTTTATAATAAGAAAACTAAAGATTTACTTTTTGAAAAACCAGTTCCATTACAAACAGGATTTACTAGCCAATGGGTAAATCTATCGGATAGTGAAATTACCAATAACGGTATAGAGGTAGCAATAAACACAATTAATCTTATTGGAAAATTCGGTTGGGAAACTTCATTCAATATTACTTCCAATAAAAGTGAAATTAGTAGTTTAGGAGGAGAAAGAATTATTATAAATAATCCAGCTCTAGCCACTGTAGCAAATTTAGAAGGAGAAGCTCCGTTTTCTTATTATGGATATGAACATATTGGTATTTGGCAAATAAATGAGGATCCTACAAATTCTGCACAACCAGATGCTGTTCCTGGTCAGCCTAAATGGAAAGATCAAAATAATGATGGTATTATCGATGCTGAAGATAGAACTGTTCTTGGTAATCCATATCCAGATTTTACTTGGGGATTAAACAATACCTTCTCTTATAAAAACTTCGATTTATCCGTGTTTATTGAAGGAGTACATGGTGTAGATTTATTTAATGCTCAATTAGCAAATACTTACTCTCCTTTTAATGAATCTCGTAACAGGTTTGCTGAACCTATTCTAAATAGGTGGACCGTTAACAATCCAACAAATGATTGGCCTTCTTTTGTTAATCCATCTAGTTATGGTGGCGATTTAACAAATACATTTACAATTCGTGACGCATCATTTGTTAGACTTAAAAATATTACTCTTAAGTATAATTTTAATCTGAAAGAAAATAAATTCATCAGAGACTTAAATATATATGTATCTGGTCAAAATTTAGCCATTTCAACTAATTACATAGGTTTTGATCCTGATTTGAGTGGTACTGGAAACTCTAAATTTGACTTCAATAGCTACCCTACCAGCAGAACCATTCTAATGGGCGTTAATGTAGGATTTTAAATTTAAAACAAACAAACATGAAACAATTCAATATAATTAAAATATGTATTTTGGTTTTTCTTGGAATAACATTTACTCAATGTGAAAAGCCATTAAAAACAGAAATCTATGGCGAGTTTGCTCCAATTGATGGACCAGCCTCTGAAGGATTTATGAGAGGTCTTTTGGATGGTGTATATTCTGAATTTCAATTTAATGGAGAAGACGGTAGAAACTTTATCTACTTTGGTGACTTTAGTGGTGATCACTTATGGAATGAACGAGGGGGGCTTAGCCGAGTTACTTCGTTTGTATTAAATTGGAATTGGGATGCACAAAATCCTTCTTGGTTTAGAAGTAATTTTTGGAGTAAACCATATAGAGTTATACGAAATGTAAACTATTTTTTAGAAGTAGTTGATGACTCAGAACTATCTGATGAAGAAAAAAAAATATGGAAAGCAGAAGTTCGATTTGCAAGAGCAACCACTTATGCATTTATGTATAATTGGTTTGGTTCTATCCCACTAAGAACAAAAAGTAGTGACCCTCCTCAAATGGCAAGAGCAACTGATACCGAAATGCTCAATTTTATTGAAACAGAATTAGTTTCTGCAGCTATCGACTTACCATTAGAGCCTGCAGATGGAGAATTTGGCCGAGCTACAAAAGGTGCTGCTTATGGAATCTTAATGAAACATTATCTTAATATCAAAAATTGGAACAAAGTTGTTGAATATGCTGATTTAATTGATGGATTAGGATTATATAGTCTTTATACTGCTGGTGATAACCCTCATCGTGATTTATTTAAACCTTCATTTGAGACTATTGAAAAAGAAACTATTTTTGCTTTTGCTGCAACACCTTTGGTAAGAGGAACAGCTAATGCTATTATGTCTCACTCTTACCCTGAGAGCAATTATAAATCTTTTGTAAATGGAGAAGATGTTAAATTATCAAATCAATCTATTTCTGGCACAAAAAATAGAGTATACGATCATTTTTATAATTCATTTGAACCAAATGATGATCGCAAAAAACAAATAATTAATCAATATATTAATAGTGAAAATGAAATTGTAACCCAAGAAGCTAACAAAAATAGCTCTTTTAAATATTGGCCAGATCCAGAAATGGATGCTTGGGCTAGTGGTCACGATTTTAAGATTATAAGATATGCTGATGTACTACTATCAAAAGCTGAGGCACTAAATGAAATAAACGGACCCAACAGCATAATTATTGATTTAATCAATCAAGTACGTATTAGAGCAAAAGCTTCACCCTTAGTTTTAGGAGATTTTTCTAGTAAAGAAAAATTAAAGGATGCAATACTTGATGAAAGAGGATGGGAATTTCATTTTGAAGGAAAACGAAGAGAAGATTTAATAAGACATGGCAAATATGTTAGTGCCAAAAGAAATCATCCAGTTCACCCTATTCCTTCTGCAGAGGATTTTAGAGTTTTAATCCCAATTCCTCAAGCCGAACTTGATGCTAATCCAAAAATGACTCAAAACTCAGGCTATTAATTTGTGTGCATATTTATGCATAAATGTGTAAACATTTCATTTAAAAATCTGATGTTTTATGCAAATAGTTAAAAAAGGAGTTCGTTTACTATTTTAAACGGATTCCTTTTTTAAAAATAAGAAAATTGTATCTAGATAAATAATGATTCTAAGTCACAAAGTGTATGATTAAAAAAGATCAGACAAGAATAACATATAGTTAAATCAAAATAAATCGTTATAATTTGATTAATCGGCACTAGCTGCTAGGTTTAATGAAAAACTGGCTTTTAGTTTGCCCTTTAGCTTGCCTTTTGGCATATAGAAATAAAATTGAATGGGTTTTTTATAAATATCTTTGGGGTCATTAGGATTTGTTGCAGTTGCTATTAGTGGGGATTTTCCTTTTAATTTTAAATCATCTACTGTACTCTCAAAACATACAAGTTTACCATTATCATAAAATGTTAATTTATAATTATTTTCGATAGATGGAAAATTCGCTTGATTTAGTAATAATTCACTTTGCTTGATTATATCTTCTAAAGACTTTTTGTCTAAATAATTAGCTTGAGCAAAGTATTCTACCTTAGAATATACCATTTCCCAATACAAGTCTTCATTTTTCTTATTATTCACCCCGTTAGCAAATTGTTGATATTTTTTCAAGATATTTTGACTTAAACTATCTTGGTTTATCTTCCGTAAATCTCTTGCATTTGCTAAAAAATCATTCTCAATAAGTATTTTGGAATCAAACTCAAATTCTTTTTCATAAAAAGGAAGTCCCTCTATATTTATTTTTCGTTCAAAGCTTTCAAATTCAACAGTTTCATGCGTATTAAACTGAAACAGAAAATACTTATCTTCGTCTTTATGGTATTCTTCATATCTTTCATTATTACTCTCAAAATAGCTAAAGCCAATTTTAAAATTAGCTTGTTCTGTAAGATAGTCACTACCTAAAGGCTTGACTATTACTTTTACTTTTTGCGGATTGTCTTTCGACAACAAATGATTAATTGGAATAGGTGTATAAAAAGCCCCTATGTTTCCTCCAAATTCTTTTAAAATGAGTTTGTCATTTATTAATATCTCAATCTGACAGCCTGAATATCTGTAATGAAAATTATATAATGACTTGTTATTAATATTTTCTATATCATTATTTATATTCAGTATTTTTTCTTTATAATCATTCATTTTATTGTTATTTTGAGAGCTACAACTTTGCAACAACAATGTTAATAGTATTAATGGTAAAGTTTTCATAATCATTTAAATGTTTCCATGATGTACATACGTGGGATTATATAATCGAAAGGTTCTATAAAGTTTCCTTCATCCTTCAATTCATTATTCAAAATATCTGGCTCCCAACCAAACCAACTTACTTTGGATTCTGCTTTTAGTTTGTACTGTAACCCTGAAAAATACACTCGCTCTTGGGTAAATGGTCCATGTTGATTATCAAAACCAATTATGCGTTCTAAACCTATAAATGAAGAAATTTGACCATCTATAGCAGCTTTAGCTTCAAAATCTATTAAGTAATATTTATACGCTACTTCTCCTTCAAGTATAGCCTCTCCTTTCACTTTTAAATCTGTACGAATCACATCCCCATCAATAAAAGCTTCGCCATTTTTAACCTCGGGTGGCGGTGGTGCAAAGCCTAATCCACCTTTTACCTTTAGGTTTTTGTTTTGTTTTACCACATACAACGCTTTAGTCTGGTCGCTTGCGTTTTCGTTAAGGCTTCATGTGTTGGTTAAACAATTGTATTTTACATTGATATCGGCACTAGCTGTTAGATTTAATGAAAAACCGACTTTTAGTTTGCCTTTTGGTATACAGAGGTTTTTAATACATTATTTGTAACTCATTACTATCTTTTGGCATATAGAAGTAAAATTGAATTGGTTTTTTATATACACTACCGTCATGTTGTTTTGCTGTACCTATTAGAGGTGATTTTCCTTTTAATTTTAAATCATCTACTGTACTCTCAAAGCATACCAAACGTCCTTCATCATAGAATATCATTTCATAATTTTCTATAGGGAGAAATTTTGCTTGACTATAAATAGATTCTGCCTCTTCAACAACATCGTTAATATCTTTTTCTAAAAAATAGTTATTTTTTACTACATCCTTTATTTTATTATACCACATCTCCCAAAAAACCTCCTTATTTTTATCATTTACACTATTTGCAAACCTTTGATATTTATTTAACACTTTTTGTTTAAGACTATCTCTATCTAATTTACGCAAATCTTTAGCTTTACTTAATTCTTTATTTTCAATATCAAAATCTGCTTTAAACTCAAACTCTTTTTCATCATAAACTTTTCCTTCTAATCTTTTATCCTTTATATAACCTATGGTTTCTCCTGCTGAATCAACGGCAAAATCGCCTGTCGAATCTCTTGCAAATTCATTTGTTTTATAATTTAATAATTCTCTCTTGCCTACCCATTTATCTTTTCTAAAAACAGATCTATTAGGTAACTCATACAAGTAAAAACTATAATAAGACTGAAAGTTGAATACTGAATCATCAACAGGTTTAGCTATTATTTTTAGTTTTTGCTTTTCATTTGTATTTAATAAATAGTTTACAAAATGGTTTTCATCGGTCTCCCTACCTCTCCAATAAGATTTAAAAAAAAGTTGGTTATTAAAATATACCTCTATATTGATGTTACTATAATTAAATCCGTATATATATAGGTTTTACGGGTTTTTCAGTTACCAAATCTATTAGTTTTTCTTTATAATCATTCATTCCTGTATTGTTTTGAGAATTGCAGGACATACAGACCATACAAATAAAAACAAACCACAAACATTTTATATATGACATTCTTGTATTTTTTAATACATTATTTGTAACTCGTTACTATCTTTTGGCATATAGAAATAAAACTGAATAGGATTTCTAAACACATCTTTTGGATCGTTAGGGTTAACCGCTGTAGCTATAAGAGGTGATTTCCCTTTAAATTCTAAATCATTGCTCTTACTCTCAAAACATACTAATCGCCCTTCATCATAAAAGACCATCTCATAGTTTTCTATAGGCTGATAAGACATCATTGTATAATACATCTCACCTTCTTTTATAAGGTCGTCTATATCTTTTTCTGTAAAGAAATTTGCTTTAGCAAAATAAGCTACTTTGTTATAATACATCTCCCAATATGTATCCTCATCTTTGTTTTTTACGCTTTTGATAAAAGCATGGTATTGCCCAAGTACTTTTTGTTCTAAAATTGTACTATCTATTTCTCGTAAATCTTTACTATTTTGTAGAGCTTCGTTTTCAAATGGCATTTCTGCCTCAAATTCAAATTCTTTTTCAAAAACATTTAAGTTATCTAAGTTATCTTTTCTAATAACATCTCCATTAAGGTCTCTAATAAGTTCTCCTTTAGAATCTTTTTTGAAACCATAATTACTATACTTTATAAAATAATTTTGATTTTCGAAATTATCATTACTCCATTCTAGTCTATTCATCTCACTCAAATTAAAGCTAAAATAACTGTTATGTTTATCAAAATTAGATAATTTATCTAAAGAAGTTATTCTCAATTTAACCAACTGCTTTTTATTTTTTTTTGACAATAAATGATTCATAAACTTGTAGCCTTGTTCTTGCTTATTATGTATAGAAGATTTACTAAGAAGTTTATCATTTACCAATACTTCTATATTAACCTGAGAATGACTATAATCAAATAGGAAAAGGGAAGCTTTCTTATATTTCGTTGAATTCTCAACTATTTCATACAATTTTTCTTTAAAATCTAGATTTCCCATATTATTTTCTTTTTTATTTTGCCCACAACTTATTGTACTAACTAATACTATAAAAAGTAGTGTTTTTATCTTTACTTTTTTCATGATTATTTATTAAAAAATTGCATAATATGCATGCGTTTGGTATTATAGTCAAAGGGTTCTATAAAATTACCTTTACTCTCGTATTCGTTATTTAAAAATTCTGGATAATAGCCAAAAGCCCCTACCTTATATTCAGCTTTTAACTCGTATTGTAAGCCCGAAAAATAGATTCGTTCTTGTGTAAAAGGGCCTTTTTGATTATCAAAACCAATAATACGTTCCATCCCTATAAATGATATAGCTTTTCCTTTCAAATTTAACGAAGCATCAAAATCTACTAAATAATATTTTTTATTCAATTCTCCTTCAAGTATAGCCTCTCCTTTCACTTTTAAATCTGTACGAATCACATCGCCCTCAATAAAAGCTTCGCCATTTTTAACCTCGGGTGGGGGTGGGGCAAAGCCTAATCCATCTTTTACTTTTAGGTTTTTGTTTTGTTTTACCACATGTAGCGCTTTGGTTTGGTCACCCGCATTTTCATTAAGGCTCCATGTATTGGTTATGCAATTGTATTTTACGTTAATATCGGCACTGGCTGTTAGATTTAATGAAAAACTGGCTTTTAGTTTATCCTTTAGTTTACCTTCTGGGGTAAGTTCTTCATTAATACTTACTCCCAAAAAAGGTTTTGCTTGTAGTGTAAACCGTATGATCAGCGCTGTCTTGCCATCTGCCATTTGCTCATACTCATATCCAAAATTGCAACTTACCTTGGGGTAGGTAAAACTTAAGTTACTATCGCTTACCTTTTTTTCAAAAAATAACTTCTAGTTCTTTACCACCTTTGGGGATATGAAAGTAAAATTGCATTTTATTAGATTTTTTCACCTCTTTACCTTCCTGTCTTAACTCTAAATTAAGTACCGATTTCCCTTTTTTCTTAAGATCTGAAGACGTACTCTCTAAAGTAACTAAACGACCCTCATTATAAAACACCATTTCATAATCTTCTAGTGGTAAAAACGTTACTCTTTTGTCTGAAAATACAAATTCAGCATTTTCATATAACTCATTTATTTCTTCTTCGCTTCTATAGTTTGCCATACATTCTAAATACGCTTTTCTATACATCGTTTCCCAGAAAAATGCGTCATCATCTGAATTATTAACACTTTTTATAAATCTATTAAAATATGTAACTACTTGTTTTTTTAATACTACCGTATCCAATTTTCGTAAATCTTTGCTCGTTTCTAATACATTGGGTAGTTTAAAAGGAATACTAGCCTCAAATTCAAATTCTTTTTCAAAATATGGTTTGCCTTCTAATCTTTTTTCTTTTATATACCCTATAGTATTCCCATCTTTATCTACAGCAAAATCTCCATTAGAATCTCTAGCAAATTCATCTGTCGAATATTCTGTAATCTTTTTTAATTCTTCATCCCACGTTTCTCTATCAAAAAATGATTTTTTATCAAATGAAGACAACATAACTTTAAAATACGACTGCTCATTAAATAATTCATTATCAAGAGGCTTAACTATAATTTTTAGTTTTTGTGCTAACTCATTATTTAGATAGTGATTGATTAAATGATAATCTTGTGTTTCCCTACTATATGTATAGAACTTAAATAATAATTTATCATTAATATACATCTCTATATTTACATCACTATAGTTAAATTCATATATATATATAGGGGGTTCGGAGTTATTTTTGACTTCTTTGTATAAATTTTTAAATTTTTCCTTATAGATTATAGTATTCATACTTTCTTTATTTTGTGGTTTGCATCCTATTGTAAATAAGACAAATAATAAGATTGTTAATATTGCTGTCTTCATGAATTATTTAAAATTTTGCATGATATACATACGGTTAGTTTTATAATCAAAAGGCTCTAAGAAGTTACCTTTGTCGTCAAAATCTTCATCTAAACCCATTCCAAACCATTTTAATTTCACTTTTCCTGTTACTTCATATTGTAAACCAGAGAAATATAACCGTTCTTGTGTAAAAGGGCCTTTTTGATTATCAAAACCAATTACGCGTTCCATTCCCATAAAAGAAGAAATTCCACCAGTAATACTAAGTTCTGATTCAAATCTAATAAGTTCATAATTCTTTTTTAACTCACCTAAAATCTCGGCTTTCCCTTTCATTTTTAAATCTGTACGAATCACATCGCCCTCAATAAAAGCTTCGCCATTTTTAACCTCGGGTGGTGGTGGGCCAAAACCTAACCCACCTTTTACCTTTAGGTTTTTGTTTTGTTTTACCACATGTAGCGCTTTAGTCTGGTCGCTTGCGTTTTCGTTAAGGCTCCATGTGTTGGTTAAACAATTGTATTTTACATTAATATCGGCACTAGCTGCTAGGTTTAATGAAAAACTGGCTTTTAGTTTGCCCTTTAGCTTGCCTTCTGGAGTAAGCTCTTCATTTATACTTACTCCCAAAAAAGGTTTTGCTTGTAGCGTAAACCGTATGATCAGCGCTGTCTTGCCATCTGCCATTTGCTCATACTCATATCCAAAATTGCAACTTACCTTAGGGTAGGTAAAGCTTAAGTTACTATCGCTTATCTTTTTTATGGCTTGTTTTATATTTTTTGCTTTTTTAAGTGATTTAAGCTTCATTCTGCCCGTTACAAAATAAAGGATCACCAAGTCTAAGCCCAAGGTCATTAAAGATAACTGAAAGGCGTAGTAGTATAAAAAATAATTATACGGTTGTTTTTCTGCATAATTAATAAGTTCCCCATTCATTTTATGATGGTAGCCTAGTTGTATGGTTTCGCTTTCACTTTCTATAAATTTTTCTACCAAACCTTCTAGGTCATCGCTTAAGAATTTGAACTCGTCTTCGTCGCTGCTTGCCAAATACTTATGCGCTGCCAAAAGCTCTTCTATAGGTTTCATGACCTTTGTGTACAAAAACCCTACTACTGGTTTAAGGTAATCATACAAGTTTTGGTTAAACTCTATCAATTTTACCTCTTCTGCTTTATAAAATAATACCTTTTTTGCGGCATAATTTATATGTACCGCCCATTGCAAATCTGGGTAGATATTAAAAATAGGGGTACGTATGTATCTGCAACTTTTTATAAGTACTGGATAGGGTATGTGTTTTGCCCCAAACATATACTTTACAAATACTTCTAAATAGGTATCTGCTTTGTATGGGTAGGCTAGTTTAATCTGTAATTTGTTTTCTGTTTTACTTACGATTTTTACAGGGGTTATACTACCAAACAACTCACTATTTACAGTCTCTGTAGGTAAGTGGGTGGTATCAAAAGTATTATTGGTGTGGGTATTGCTACTATCCTGTGTATTATCAAAACCTGCTTGCAGGCACTCGGCAGTTTGTACTTCTTCTAGATCTATGGTGATGGTTTGTGGGGTTTTGTTACCACCTGCCACATACTCGAGTATGGGAGTGGTGTTGTTTATTTCTAAACTACCATCTTCTGCTTGTTTTAAAATATGAAAATTGCCGTAATCGTCGGTTATTTTTATAGCGGTAAAACCACATTCTTCATAGCTTTGGGTAACTAGTGTAGCTTCTTGTATTTCTGCTATTTGCGGTATCCATTCTTGTTCATCTTCATCTACAGCCCATTCATCTCTATAGTTTATGGTAAAGGTAATTTCTTTTTTCAAGTTTTTTACTTGCTCTTCGGTATAAGGGGCATGTAGTATAGCACGGTTAGGTACTAGGGTTATACTTATCTTACCTTCTTTTATAGAATCCTGATTGTCTTTACCTTCTTCGTGATCCAAGGTTTCTATCCATTCTGGTTTTATGTATAGCTCGTAACGTTGCTCTACATTATAGTCCAAAACAGGGTTGTCTATATTTCGATCTAAAGAAATACATTCTTTTTCTAACTCTTTGCCGTCTACAGTAATGAGTAGTTCTATATCATAATAGGGTACATTGTGCAATGCCATATATACATCTACTATATTGCTATATTCTAGCTCTGTTTCTAACGCTTGAATATCTTTGCTTATAAATTTTATATCTTTTTCTTGAGTTGTTTCTCGCTTTTTTGCATAAAAAGATAGGATTTGTGGTTCTTGTACAGCTATTATAAACGCCCCTTGGGACATCCATCCCGGGCGATAATTAATCCCCTCTAGCCATATCCCTGCACCCAGTTTGTTGGATTTATAATCGATACTGCCAAAGGTGTCTTTGCCCATCACTTTTTTATAGGTAGCCATGGTGTACTGTTTACCCACATATCTGGTGTCTTTTTCTGAGTATACAACATCTTTATATTTTTTAGAATCTTTGTTTAAAGCAGTTAAGTGTTCTGCTAACGTTTCTGGTTGTATTTTTGTTTTACCACCTACTTTAAAATTTAGCCATTTGTTTGTTTTAAATTTATTATAAGGTTGCGCTATCCAATACACGTTTTTTTGTGTGGCTTGGGTATTAATGGCTTTTAAGGCTAATATTTTAAAATTAACTGCTTTATTTTTAGGGATCAAATACACATAATAGCCTTGATAAACTTCTCGTCTGGCAGCGCTATCATCGGTTGTGATTTCCTTATCAGCATAATTTTCTTCTTTTTTTACTTTATTTTCTTCTAAGTTTGATAGCTCTGTTTTCATTCTACCGAGTTTATATCATGTTTAACCTCTTCTAATACCGTTGTATCCTCACATGCCAACGGGTTTACCTGAGCCATCACGTCTTGATCGGCTTCTTCTTGGTGTTGCTGAGTAGCTTCTGCGGTTTGCCCATGAAACGTAATACGTATACAAGGCGCTCCTGCTATGGGACAAGTAGCTTTACTGTTTTCTAGTATTGGATTACCACCATTATCTAAGGTTACTTTTTCATAAAAGTCTTGCCATTCTGTAATCATGGGTTGGCAGGGTTTATAACCACTGGGCGTGGGTTGTAGTTTGCATTGCCCAAAGGTCTTTTTTTGAAAAGGTTGCCCAATATCCATTGTAGAAACGATCATCTTTTTTTCGCCTTCTGCATCGTTTACATACTGCTTATGTTGGCTTATTGATACTATTTTATCGGGCATGGTACCATTTTGGCACTCGCACTCTGCTTCTTGACATACTATTGCTTTTCCCATAGTTTTTAATTAAAAAAATTATTTCCAGAATTCATACCATTTTTTTTCGGCATTGGGATCTATATACATACCGTTTTTCTTTTCATCTTCTATTTTACGTTGCTTAGTTTGATCCATATCTTTTTGCCAAATGGCTTTAAATTGTATGGTCTTATCTATATTATGTTGTGTATACTTAACGGTGCCATCTACTCTTAATAAGGTATGATCTTTTGCATCTAACTCATATCCTATTGCCGTTTCTCCCTGACCTATACCACCTGCAGGTTGCATAACCCCTTGATAATGGATCACTATACGGTTGTTCTCTTTAATAATAGGGTTGACCTTTTGATTACCATAAAAATCTAGTTTATGAATCCCAGAAAACCATTTAAATTGCTTTTTTAAGGGTTGTGTAAACTTGTTGGTGTAGTTTATATATAATTTTGAAAATAAAATATCGTAAACAACATCGTTATCTAGGCTTTTTACTATTTTTTGGGGACTGCTTACCGCTTCATTTATTTTTTTACAATACTCTATAAATGGTTTTCCCGAATATCGTTTTGCCAGTTCTTTTTGTTTTATTTCCCAACGTTTTTCTATCTCCTTTTGATTGTTAACCCCTATTATTTGCCCAACTTGGTTTACACTTACTTGCAAGGGGTATAAACAGCTAACGCTCTGCTCTGCCAACAGCTCCATAAACCCTTCTAATTGCTTGCCATTTTTAAAAACCCGTTTTCTATTTAAGGTATAACAAAACACCTTTTTTTTATAGCTGTCGCATACTACCTCTAACAGGTACTGTATGCTTTTTTGGTTACCATAATTAATATGCACACCATAGGTGCGATGTAAAAACCTTGTTTTATTTTCTATTAACCAGTAGTGTAGTTTCCTTGAAAATGGGATTCTCTCGGGTGTTTTTTCGGTTTCTTCTGTAGATAGCGAAAAATGCGGTCTTTTGTCTCTTTGGGGAGAAGAAACTGGAATTTCTGAATGGTTACCATCATCTATCAATACTGAAAAAGGTTTTTTTGGCATTGTTTATTTTTCTGAATTATTTTGTATCGTTGTATACTTTTCTATTTCCATCTTCTCTAGGTTGCATAGGCTCTTGAAGCCTTAGTATTTCATGTATAACAGGGGTGTAATGCCACCAACTAGATGGTTCGAGATTTTTGTATGAAAACGATATGTGCAGGTATTGGTTTCGTAATGCTCTTACTAATTGCGTATCGGTTAGTGTTTTATAATCTACCTTTTCTACGATTTTTTTTAATTGATAGGTTCTACGTGTCGGCAACACAAGATTTGTATTATCTTTTGGATGTTCTAGCATTTTAGAATCTATGATCAAAGAGTTGTTTTTTACACGCTCTTTTGCTTGTTTTATCTCCTTTGCTTTGTATTCTTTTATTAACTGTTGTATTTTTTCATTTTTTTGTTCTAACAGTTCTTTTTCATTTTGCTTGCTGTTAAATTTTAATAAATCTACAGTCTGCACCCCTTTACCTTTACTTTTAAACTCTGCTTCTAAACGTTTTTGTACTTCTGTTAATAAATCGCCTTTTACTTTAAACTTATCGTTTAATGTTGCGGTATTAATCTTAGCAAGATGCTTTGTCGATAATTTAGCCATTAATTGTAGTCCTATTACACTATATTGATTGGTTAGATTTTTTCTTCTACCCCATACTTCATCTCGTACCCAACCATCTTCTATATTTATTTCATGCCCTTTATACCAGCCTTCTGCAATAAAGCTACTCCTTACACTTTTTGCTTTTTCTTCATCATTGCTTAAATCCCATAATAATGTGTCTTCTTGAAGAATATTCTCCAGATATCCACCACCAATATCCGAGTGTACTCCAGGCAAACTAATAGTTATTCCTTTTGCCCCTGCACTTTCTATACCTGTTAAATCAAAGTTGTATCGAATCTCGTCTTGCGCTATTAGATGTACAGTTTTATTAGCATGGTACATTTGGTTTAGTTGCAAATCTGTATGGTCTTTAGAGTGATTCATCCCATAAGCCGATACTGAGTCGTATAAGCCTGCAAATCCTATTTTTATGGTGTTTATTGTTGTTTCTGCTTCTTCTAGAGCTTTTCCTAAATATCCATAGGCAGGAATATCGATCACCTGTAACTCTGCTTCTTCTCGGCTATAATACTCATAATGCGAAGCACTTTTTTTTACTTGCGATACAAAATGCCGTGCCGCTACAGCGCCACGACTAAAACCATATACATCAAAATATACCTGATCTATAAGTATGAAACCTTTTTCGTTTGTAACTATTGGTTTAATCTGAGGCAAAATCTTATTTACAATTCGCTTACAGGCTTCTTCTACCCTTGCTGGCACCCCTGTACCCCCTTTACCAAAAGCGCTACCTACGCTTGCATCTCCTTTAAAATTTTCGGTACCGATACCCTCTACATAGAGTTTAAATATTTTGGGATCATCTGCTAAATAATGAGGTTCTAGACGGGATACATTAGACTCGTCTGAGTTATAACTATTATCGCCATGATTGTCATCTTCATGCTTTTTGTACGCCTTTTTATAAGTTTCGATATCTTCGCCTTCATCCATTTCTATGGCTTCGCCTTTATACGCTTTATAAGCACGTACATTTTTACGGTTATTGCCTGTACCATCAAAAAACACCCCTATCACAATGCTATTGCCCCGCTCTATAGCTGTTCTGGTTTGCTCATATTCTCCAAAAATAATTCCGCTCATACTATGATTTATATAAAAGTCGTTTTACTGTATTTTCTTCTAAGTGTATTTCTTGCTTGTCACCACCTGTTATCAGGTAGAGTTTTAGTTTTTTTATGTTGTTTTCTACATACGTTTCTATCTCAAAACTACCAGTATTGTTATTTTCTTTAAAAGCAGTTGCCATGGCTTGATAATCACTATCCTTAAAAACACAAGTTGCTGTAAAAGCCTCTTTTACTTGATCTGGCTCTTCCCATTGTATATTAAATTCTTTTGGCAAAGCACTGTATATGGTATCTTCTTTAATATTTAAAAATTTATTGTGGATTCTATATTCTTCACCGTCAAAATTATAAGAATATAATAATACCATATGTGGATCCCCTTTTATATGTATACCCCAAGTAAAAGGTTGCCTATAGGTTTCCCATTTTTTAAAAGAGAGCGTACCCTCCTTATATTGCGCTACTATTTCGGCAGGGATACCGTCTACATATAGTTTAACTGATTTTTCTCTATCCTGTTCGCCATGCGGATTGTATTCTTTCCAGTCCACTTCGGTTTTTTTGGCTTGGTAAAAACCTACTTCGCGCTGAAATCCACTAGAACCTGTCAGCCAAACAGCTACAGCACCACCTGGCGCCACATTAACAATAAAATTTAATTCATGAGACATTAAAATTTCTCCTTTTCTTCTAATTTTAAACCCTTTTTCGAATATTTGCGCTATTTTTTTATGATCTAACTCAAAATGTCCTTCGTAAAATTGATTTTCTAAATAAGAAATCCATACCAAATCGAGTTTTTTGGGTAAAGGTCTTTCTGTAAAACCAGTAAGAGACCCCATTTGCCCCCAACCACTATTTAATGTGCCTTTACCTCTAATACCTGTATCCCCTAAAGATCCATAATGTAAGGTTGCAGGAAAGTTTTTGGGTGCATTTACAGATACAGACCATTTGTATTTTTTATTCATTTTATTGCTTTTGCAGTTTACTAAAGTTAGCGCGCAAAGCACTACTACTATGCCATATTTAATTTTCATGTATACCTGCTTTTCTTTTTTGAACATAATTTTTGTGTACGAAAAAAACAATAATAGTTGTTACTAATGTTATAGATTGAAAAACTACTTGAATTATAAAATCCATTCCTGAAGCCATTACACTCCCTGCAGGATCACTATTAAAATTTCGTAAATCTTTAGACAGGTTGTCTACTGCATAAGGCACAATAGTAAATACACTATTAATTAAAATCCACCAAAAAATAAATGTATTTAACTTGGTTTTTACAATACGTGTTTGATAGAGTGTAAACATTAAAATTAGCAGGGTAAGTAGTAATGATATCGGTGCTGTAAAATATGCTACCGACAATAAGTAAACATTAGTATTCATTTTTAATTTTAATGATGCTCTAAAAATAAGAGCATATATTAAACACCCCAATACTAATATAGTACCTATAATTAAAATATTTTCATCCATTTTTTTCTATTAAAATAGCATTACCCATTATCCGCTTTAATATTTACTTTGGTTGCTCCTGCAAGCGTCATATTTTCTTTGGCAGATTCTACCGTTGCTTTTTCTGAAACTTTATTTAATTCTGTAGCTTTTATAACATATTTTTGATATGCTATTTTTTTTATATTTAGTGCTCTTTTTATAATAGCCATATTAAAATAGATTAGATTTTTCTTTTGCATTGATATGCACTTTTTTTGCACTCAACATATTTATTTCTTCTTTTAAACTTTGCATATTTATTTTATCTGCATATTCTGTTGATTCTTTTGATTGTATATCAAACGTATTATCTGCAATTTGTTTAATATTATCCGCCTTTTCTTTAATATCTTTTGATGCCGTTTGTAAAATATCATTTCCTGCATTAGAAGTAATGTTGCGCCCTGCTGTTTGGTCAATACTTTGTCCTGCATTTACTGTGATGTTTTTACCTGCATTAATATTTATGTTTTCGCCAGCATTAATATTAATATCTTTAAGTGCATTAATGGTAATAGTTTCACCTGCGGTATCTATAATAAGATGATTTCCTTTTTTATCCGTAATGGTTATACTCTCACTACGATCGGTATCGTTAAACTCTATGGTATGCCCGCTACGGGTAATGATACTTTTGTAGTTGTTTTGGTCTTGTCCTCCTGCACCGGTAGAACCGTTAAAAA